>CBFHJC010000041.1:0-14322 GCA_965656045.1 Aequoribacter sp. | reverse complement strand
CGATGGACAGGTGTATAACATGGCTTTCGCTGGCGGCGATAAGTCCAGCGATCTCGAGGTTATCGACACCTGCGGGCGTCGTAATACCGGCACCATGGTACGTTTTTGGCCCGATCCTCAGTATTTTGATTCAGTGAATGTCTCGATACCGAGGCTTAAGCATATTCTTAGAGCAAAGGCGGTGTTGTGCCCTGGGCTCCGCGTTAATTTCGAGGACGAAGCGAAGGGTGAATCCGAATCTTGGCACTACGAGGCAGGGTTGAGTGATTATTTGCAGCAGGCCACACACGGGTTTGACGTGTTGCCAGCGCAGCCGTATACGGGCAGTTTCAGCGCCGCGCATTCGGCGGTCGATTGGGCCGTTCAGTGGTTGCCAGAGGGCGGCGAGCTGATTACGGAAAGCTACGTTAATTTGATACCAACCTCTCAGGGCGGCACTCATGTGAACGGTCTGAGATCAGGGCTCTTAGAGGCTTTGCGGGACTTTTGTGAGATTCGAAATCTATTGCCCCGAGGGATCAAGCTCGCCCCAGAAGATATTTGGGATCGCTGCGCCTTTGTGCTATCGGTAAAGCTTGAGGACCCTCAGTTTTCTGGTCAGACCAAAGAGCGTTTATCATCGCGAGAGGCAGCGGCGTTTGTCTCTGGTGTGGCTAAAGATGCGTTCAGTCTGTGGCTTAATCAAGAGACTGAGTGGGCCGAGCAGCTGGCTGATTTGTGTATTAACAATGCTCAGCGCCGTGTTCGCTCGGCGAAAAAAGTGGTCCGCAAAAAGATTACGACAGGGCCAGCGCTGCCCGGTAAATTGGCCGATTGTTCTAGCGAAGATCCTGCGCGTGGTGAGCTGTTTTTGGTAGAGGGTGACTCGGCGGGGGGCTCTGCGAAGCAAGCTCGAGATCGCGAGTTTCAGGCGATTTTGCCTCTGCGGGGCAAAATTTTGAACACTTGGGAAGTGGATTCACAAGAAATTTTAGCGTCGCAAGAGGTTCATAATATTTCCATCGCTCTGGGGGTTGATCCCGCCAGTGATGATTTGAGTGGTTTGAGATATCACAAGGTGTGCATCTTGGCAGATGCCGATTCTGATGGTCTCCATATTGCCACGCTCATCTGTGCTCTTTTTGTAAGACACTTTAAGCCCCTGATTACAGCCGGTCATGTGTTTGTCGCGATGCCCCCGCTGTATCGAATCGATCTGGGCAAAGAGGTGTTCTACGCGTTAGATGACAGCGAGAAGCAGGGGATCATCGATCGTCTCGAGGCAGACAATAAGCGCGCTAAAATCAACGTGCAGCGGTTTAAAGGCCTGGGTGAAATGAATCCATTACAATTGCGGGAAACCACCATGGCGCCAGATACGCGCCGCTTGGTTCAGCTGCGGTTAGACCACGGCGATGGCACGCTCGAGATGTTCGATATGTTACTGGCGAAGAAGCGGGCAGGTGATCGGCGAGAGTGGCTCGAGAGCAAGGGCGATATCGCGGTAGTGCTCAGTTAGTCAAACGGAGGTAGAGTTATGATTTCATTAAGAATTTTTATGGTGGCCTTAGCCCTCTTGGCGGGTTCTGCGCACGCTGATTGGACGCTCGATAAAGATCAATCTGAGCTCACATTTTTATCGGATAAAAATTCCGGCATCGTCGAGCGACACTCGTTTCAGTCTTTTGACGCTCAATTATCGTCATCCGGCGCGTTCGAGGCGAGTATCGATGTCAGCACAGTAGAGACCGGGATTCACATTCGTAATGATCGCATGAGAGCGATGTTGTTTAATGTGCCCAACTTCCCTAAGGCGACGGTCACTGGTGCCATCCCTGAGTTTTCTGCGAGCACTTATTCGGATCGATCTACCCAGCTCGCGGTGAGCCTGCAAGTGAGCTTGGTCGGGATAACGCAAGAGGTGCCTGCTCGTTTATCGGTGGTGCGTGACAGTACCGGTGGGTTCTCTGTGCAGACACTCGAGCCAATACTGCTAAAAGCTTCGGACTTTGGCCTTCAGCAGGGCGTTGAAGCGCTCCGAACGGTCGCTGGGTTACAAACGATTAGCACGACTGTGCCCGTGAGTTTTAGCCTTTACTTGAAGCCGACAAGTCTTTAGTCGCTGCTCACAATAGTGGGTGATCACTCGGTTACCCACGCCATAATTCTAGGTGAAAAGCTGCCGTGCTGAATGAAGGGCGACGCTATTGCAGCGCCCGAGCTCGAGCGGAGAGTTGTTGCTGCCAGCGCGCATATTGACGGTTAGACGGTGCAATTTCGGTGAGCTTTGTGGCCCATGTGGCGGCCTCGGCGAAGCGATTTAAACCTGCTAGGTAGTGAGTTAGCGCCATCAAGGCATCTTCTTCGCTCGGCCACTGGGTTACCAAAGCCTGCAATACAGCAATGGCTTGAAGCGGCTCCTGTTGATCGTGCAGAGCAATGGCATAGACGTATTGGTATCTAGGATTGCTGGCTTCGGCGGCGCGCTTCAGCCAAGGCAGTGCGTCTGCAGGTCGCTGGTCTCTGATCATCGCCAATCCGAGGGCGTGGGCTAAATCGACTTGCTTGGGAATGGCGTTTAATCCCTTTTCTAACACCTCGATCGCTCGTTGGTTAGCGCCCATCGCATGATCTAAATCAGCAAGATTAATATAGGCCGCAAGCAACTGCTTGTTCTTGCTTATGGCTGTTTGGTAGTGAGTTCGTGCTTCGTCTGGGTTGCCTCTGCGTCGTTCAAAATCGCCCAGTGACACCAGCTGTTCAGGCTGATCGGTATGCCTCATACTGATTTTGCGATACTCGTGAAAGAGCCCCTCTAGTTGTGCTCGCTGCGTCGTATCGAGCGCGCTCAAAGAGATATCAGCAAGGCTGTAAGCAAGCGCGAGACGGACGGATAAGTCGCTGTCGTCCAGTAGCTCGACCAAAAGTTGCCGACGAAGCCCCTCGGGTAAATCGGCTGCCGTGCGGACGGCCGTTGAACGCACCAGTCCATCGGTATCAGCGAGGGCATAGCGAATGGCGTCTAAAGCCTGATTCGAGTTGAGCACCAGGTGCGAGAGCGCACTCGCTCGCCACAGATCCGGCTGCTTGGCATTGGTAATGATCTGTTGCAGATCGGGTTGCGCGCTGAGATCGCCCGACCACGCTTTCGCCATCGTCAGGGCCCTTGTAGTTTGATCGTCCCGCCGCAGTTGATCCCACTCAATCAGGTGTTCGAGTGCTTGATTGTTACTCATCTCTTGGTGACATTGTGTGCAGGCATTGGGGGAGCCAGTGTTAATGCTCAGATCAGGTCTGGGTATTGGCATGCTGTGATCTCGCCGTGCGTCTACTCCCATATACACGGTCGCCGGCATATGGCAGTTAACGCACCGCGCCCCTTCGCTATTTTGGGGGTGGCGATGATGCGCTGGGGTGTCGAACTTTTCGCTGACATGGCATGACGCACAGAGACCGTTGTCGCTGGCATAAGTGCGCCCGGTGTGGGGGTTATGACAATCGGTACAAGTAACACCCGCTTGATACATTTTGCTCTGGATAAAGGATCCGTGAACAAAGACTTCATCGCGAATTTGTCCATCAGGGTAGTACAAAGGCGCTTCGATCAGCGCCAAGCGGTGTGTTTGCGATAGCGCCTGCCCCGCCTCGTAGACACCTAGATGACTTCGTCGTGAATGGCATCGAGCGCAAACCATGATCTGCTGATCATTGTCATTGCTGCTTGCTCGTTGAGCGATAGCCCCGTCGGTAAACTGCCACGCTGCTCGTTGATCCAGATCATTCGACCATGGCGGTGGCGGCGATGATTGATCACCCTGAGCCCAGAAGAGGTGTTCCTGAGCGGGACCGTGACACCCCTCGCATCCAACTGAGACTTCGCTGAATGAGGTGTCATAGCTATCAGACAGTGGTTGATAGTTTTTCTCGACATTGGTGCTGTGGCACTCAGCGCATGAATTATTCCAGTTTTGATAGAGCCCGGTCCAATGTAGCGGATCATCTGGGGCAATCGCTTCATCTGGGCTTAAATGGTACCAACGCTGTCCCTGCTCGGCAGCGGGTCGGGCGTCCCATGCGACGGTAAATGCTTGGAGTCTGCCCCCAGAGAGTGGTATCAGGTATTGCTGCAGAGGGTAAACACCGAACACGTAGCTCACAGGGAAGGTTCGTTCCCCACTGTCGGTATCGGTTGTTGTGATCATGAACTGATCATTGGCGCGATGAAAGCGAGTGGTGTTGCCTAGGTGGCTGAAAATTTCACCCTCAAAGGGCGCGAGCACAGTCTGTCGAGTGGGCGCAGCCATGGCCTGTTGATGATGAGACGAGAGCCAGTCGCTGTGCTGTGTCGAATGGCAACTTGCGCACTCAGCTGACTGCGTTGTTTCTGGCGCTGCCTGCACTTGCCGGCAAACTCCGATTGTCAGCACCATTAAAAAAAGAAGAGCCGCCCTGAGCATCGAGTTTTCCGATCACCGCAAAATGCCACAGTATCGCAAAGTGTGACGTCACGCCAGTTCGCTGTTAACTAGGCTACGGCACTCAGTAGCGGTGGTGCAACGGGTAGTCCCTGAGGCTGCCGAACAGCACTCCAGAGATGTTCGGACAGCGGCTCGATAGGCGCTGTTGCACCTTGCGCTATCCAGTGAGCCAGCGCCTGAGCCACGTTGGGGTAATTTACCGAAGGTGTTTCTGCGAGCGTGTCAATAAACTGGTTCAGAGCAGGCGTGCTAAGCGTATCGCTCACCTGTGCTAATCCGAGTTTCTGCAGAGCGAGAGCGTTGCTACTCTGCTCCATTTGTCCCCGCATTGGAAACGTCAGGATAGGCTTACCAAGTTGCAAGGCTTCACTAATCAGCTCGAAGCCACTATTGCAAATGACCCCTTTGCACGTCGCTAAAGCGTACTTAAAGCCCCAGTAATCAGCGGTGTAACGCATTACGTTCCCCGCGGTACTGTCTTCTAGAACACTCGAATACTGCTTAAACGAAGTCGAGGGCATGCTATTCAACCACTCAGTCACGGTGGCCTGGTTCTCGAAGGGCAGATACACCAAGACATGTTCTCGTGTCTCTGTTTGCAAGGGCGGCAGGTCAATAATCGGTGGGCAAATTGATTTGCTGTAAGGGAACCAGTGCAAGCCAACCGATTTAGTGGTTGGCGCAAAGTACTTCATGATACTTCGAGTGAGAGGGTTGGCACCGGCGGTGGGGGTGGCGCCATCGAAGGCATACTGGTGGCCAATACCAATGGTTTCTCTGCCTCTGAGTTTGCCCGCCCAGGCGGTGACCGGTTCGTAATCGCTAATAATGAGATCGTACTGGGCCAGTCCCAAACCGATGACATCGCGAATGAACGTTAATGCGTGTGCGTCGCGAAGCGTATCACCGTAGTGAATTGCACCATCGCGAGACGCAAAGGTGAGGCCCCGCCGCCACTCCCAGTCGCCAAAACACTCCATATCATTGAATCGGTGCTGTGAACGCCCAGAAAACAACCAGGTCACCTCAATGTGAGGGAAGTTCGCCAGTTCTTTGGCAATCGCGCGCGCCCTGCTGATATGGCCCTGCCCTGTACCTTGCACACCATAGAGAATTTTCATGTGATGAGCCCCCAATAATGTGCGTTGATAAACGCAGTTGAGCCGCCGATTAGGGCCCCTGCAGCGACGTCACCTGGGAAGTGGACACCGAGTACAACTCGCGATAACGCGACGCTCGTTGCCCACATCAACAGACCGACCAAAGGTCCGCCGATGCACAAGCTGAGCAAGGTTGCGAGAGCGAATGCTGCCGAACTGTGGCCACTTGGGAAAGAAAACTGGTCGGAGGCTTTAATCAAACTCGAAAACGAATCGAACTTGTCGGCTGGCCGCAGCCGCTTCAAGGAATTCTTCATGGGCCAATACAGGGCGCGTTCCAGGGCCATGGTCGTCACCAGTGCAGGCACGATGACTTCTGGAAGAGGGTGTAAAACGAGTAGGAGCACCGCGGCTAGTACGTGCAGACTCCCATCTCCTGTGGCGGAGATAGCGCGTGCCGTGACAGCCCAATTATTTGATCGCGTAACGCCCACTATTTTTTCAAACAGTGTGTGGTCAACGCGTTGCAGGCTTGCAAGTATTTTCATACTGTCACATTGAAACTTTGTTGTGGCATTTCGATGACGGTTTTTTGGAATTTTTATGACAGACGTCGTATTGTGGCGCTTCAGAGGCCTAAAATTCGACCAGAAGCAGAATGAACTGCTGTGAGAATGGCGCTGATGGAATAGCAGCGCCTTGGCGGGTCAATTAACCGGGCTTGCAGGTAGGTCTCCTATCCGAGCCGCTGTTTTGCGCTAAGTTACAGTGTTTAGCGTTGTGGTCGCGGTATTTGGCTACCACTCACCGGTATTGGGCATTGAGAGCCAAGGTTCTTCCGGAGGTAAGGCCTCACCCGCCTGCAGCAGCTCAACCGAGATGCCATCGGGTGATCGTACAAACGCCATATGACCGTCGCGAGGTGGGCGGTTAATGGTAATGCCAGCTGCTTGCAGACGAGCACAGAGGTCATAAATATTATCGACTCGGTAAGCCAAGTGGCCAAAGTTGCGGCCACCTGAATAGGTCTCTGTGTCCCAATTGTAGGTAATTTCGATCAAGGGCGCCTTGCGTTCTTGAGCCAGAGCTAGGTCATCGGGGGCTGCGAGAAAAACCAGTGTGAAGCGACCTTGTTCACTGTTGTAACGATTGACCTCGACGAGACCAAGATGATCACAAAAAAAGGTCAGTGTCGCCTGAAGGTCTGTGGCGCGAATCATGGTGTGTAAATATTGCATGATGATGGGTCTCAGTGTGAGGAAAGGAACTGCTTGATCGTATCTCGATAGCTGCGGCTCACCTTCAGTTTGGTGCCGTTACTGAGCGAGAGTGTGTATTCGCCGTTGGTCAAAGCTTGCGCTCCGCGGATAAGTTCGGCATTAACAATGGTGGAGCGGTGCACTCTTAAAAACTGTGCCGGGTTCAGCTTATCGCTCAACTGACGCATGGTGATGCGCATAATGTGAGTGGCTCCGTTGGCATGTACGCACATATAATCGCCGGCAGCATCAATCCACTCTATGTCTGCGACCCGAACCAAACTGATATCACTGCCATCTTTAATAGCCAGTTTTTCTGGCCAGCTGTCAGCGCTCGTCTCGGGCTCATCGCTAAACTCGGTGGGGTGCTTCACCGTCGCTGTCATCATCAAATCGAGCAGGGCTTGCTTTGAGTCCTTTGTGTCCTCGAGGCTCAGACGCTGTTCAGCTCGATGGATCGCCTCTGCTAACCGGTCTGATTCCACTGGTTTCAGCAAATAGTCGATGGCGTGCACTTTAAACGCATCCACTGCGTACTGGTCGTAGGCTGTGGTGAAAATGATGAGCGGGAGATTATCGCCCTGTAGCTTTTCGAGCAGCTCAAAACCACTCATGCCAGGCATTTGGATATCGAGAAAAACCAGATCGGGGCTTAATTCAGAGATCATCTCGCAGGCTTCAAACCCATTGCTCGCCTCACCTACAATGGTGACGCTGCCTAGGGCATCCAATCTATGTTTCAGGCCGCGACGAGCAAGTGATTCGTCATCTACAATGAGAGCGGAAAGGGTCATGGTGTTTCTCCCTGAATAAAGGGTAAGTTAATCGTTACTGTAAGACCTTGTGGCGGCGTCGCGCTCAATTTAAGGCTCTGCTGCGTGCCGTAGAGCGCTTTCAATCGCTCACGGCAGTTCTCGATACCGACACCACTGCCTTTCGGTGATTTACCGTGGCTGAAATCAAGGCCAGGTCCGTTATCCGAAACAATTAATTGGAGTTGACCCTCATCTTTATGGGCGCTGATCCCGATCGAGCCCCCTTTAACGCATTGACTGATACCATATTTGATCGCGTTTTCAACCAAGGGCTGCAGAATCAATGAGGGTACTTTCGCCTTTCTTACCTCTGGGTCGATTGAGAACAACAGGGTTAGGCGATCACCAAATCGAACTTGCTCGATATCAAGATAGAGCTTTATCGCAGCTACTTCTTGTTCTACCGTGACTTGAGCCATAGGATCGCTTTCCAGGGAATGTCGTAAAAACCGAGACAAGCGATCGATCATATCCGCAGCCAGCGATGTATCTTTATCTAATACAAGGGTTGATATGGCATTCAGCGTGTTGAATAAAAAATGAGGATTGAGTTGATAACGCAGCATTTTAAGCTGTGCTTGATTGGCTTCTGCTGTTGCAGATAAGGCTCTCGCTTTGGCGTCTTGCAATAAAATATAGTATTTGATTCCGAAGTACAGCGCGCTCCAGCCCAGCATGACCCATGCGGCTGAAATAGCGCCTTCAAGGTAGGAATAAAAGGCGGCACTGGACTCAATGCCAAAGGCATCTCTTTGCTCAGGAAAGAGTGTAAAAAAGACCCAGGTTCGCGCCATCATCCATACCACGCCGGCAAGATAGGAGCCCATCAGAAAGGGTAGTACGCGGCTTAAGAACGACATCTCCCAGGTGAATCGATAAATCCAACGCAGCCCCAAGCTGATAAACAGGCCGATGGCAGCAATGATAGGCACGTAAAAAGCATAGTTTTCAGGCGGGTCGCCCCAAACTGCGGCGCCTAAATAGAATGACAACGCCCATCCGGCCCAGCCACCGGATTGTAGGAGCCAGAACAAGCGAGTCTTTTGTAGCGGTTCGGCAAGATTCATGGCGCTTAGTATAGCGCGTCGATTATTGGGGCGGCGCGCGCTCTAACGCGCACAGCGTGCGATTGGTCGTTTTTAACCGGTAGCAAAGTCATACAGCGCGTCTCCATGCAGCCGATAGCCAATCCACTCTGACATCGCAACGGCGCCTACGCTCTCGTAGAACTGTATTGAGGGTGTATTCCAGTCGAGTACGTTCCATTCAAACCGCTCGCATCCTTCTGCAACGGCTTGGCGCGCGAGATAGCGAAGTAGCGCTAAACCGGCACCTTGACCACGGTACTCTGGCTCGACGAACAGATCTTCAAGAAATATGCCATGCTTGCCTCGCCAAGTACTGAAGTTATAAAAGTACAGAGCGAACCCGACATTGATCCCGTTAAGGTCACACATCAGCGCATGTACTCTGGGACTGTCTGAAAATAAGGCATGATCGAGATCGCTGGCCGTTGCCACCACTGCGTTGGGTTCCTTTTCGTAGACCGCAAGTGCGTGAATGAGCTCGAGAATTCTTGCAAGATCTGAGCGCTCGGCGGGCCGGATCATGGGTTGAGGGCGCAAGGTCGTCATGCCGAGTACAGCGTCCAGGCGCCGATGGCGATAAAACCAGCACCGGCGAGCTGATTAAGAAGCTTTGCATCAATTATTTGAGTGACTGCGCTACCGATAAGAACCCCCAGAGCCGCAGACACCACCAGTGCTCCCGCCGCCGCGCCAAAAACCAACCACTTCGAGATCTCTTTATCGGCCGCAAAAAGCATCGTCGCAAGCTGAGTTTTGTCGCCCAGTTCAGCTAGGAATACGGTGATAAAAATGGTTGCAAACGCTTTCAGTTCCATAGAATTTTCCCTAGTGTTAGTGATCTCTGCGAGAGCGGATTTCGATAAGTCTTAAAAGAGACAGGGCCTGTGTTTACCGCTGCTGCGGAGTTGGACGTGAGCGCTCCTGAACGTGCTTAAAATTACCGTTTTTCGTCGCTTAAAAGAGATTGTTTTCTAAAGGATTGAGCGTACTCTTTGCGCACATCGTTGTCGACTTTCTGTGTGGATGACGCCGATAAAAATCGAAGGTTCTTCTCAGTCTTTTGGAGCGCAGACGCGTGCTAAAAACACTCATCGTGGTGGACGATCCCGCCGACGACTTGGCGATGGATACCGCTGAAATCATATCATTTGATACCTATCTCAGTGATTACCCGAAATTGGGCCAATCAAAGCGGCGGGTATTGAATCTTTGTGATACCGAGCACTATTTATCGCGCGGCTATTACTGTTCACTACTCGCTGAAGCTAGGCAACACAAAGTGATGCCCTCGGTACAAACCATCAATGACTTGCGTCAGACCAGTCAAGAGACAGACTATTTAGTTGAGTTGCCGATAGCCCTTGTTGCGCCGGCTACTCGAGTGCAACAGCAGGTGGTTTTCTCGGTTTTTGTGGGGCGGAGCATTGACCCCGGATTAGCGCGCTTGGCGCGATATCTGTTTGAGCGCTTTCCGGCGCCGCTCTTAAAAGTCAGTCTCGAGTTTTTGCCTGCCTTGCGTGTTCGTGTGAGTCGAATGGGGTTGAGCGAGGTTTCGCCAGAAGAAAGGAGTTTTTTTGAAGACGCGCTGTCACGATATGTGAGCGAGAGTTGGCGCAAACCTGTTTCGGCGCGAAAGTATCGTTGGGATCTTGCGATCCTGGTGAATCCAAGTGAAGCGTTACCACCTAGCGACAAAGAAGCGATTCGTCGATTCGGGAAGGCGGCGAATAAACTGGGCATCAATACCGAACTGATAGGGCATCATGATGTCACGCGGCTAACGCAGTTTGACGCTTTATTTATTCGAGAAACGACAGCCATTGATCACCCGACGTATCGCATGGCAAGTTTGGCCGAGCGCGAGGGCCTGGTCGTAATGGACGACCCCAAGTCGATTCTACGGTGCTGCAATAAAGTGTTCTTGCATGATGCTTTTGCTTATAGCCAAGTGCCCTCGCTAAAAACCCGAGTGGTTGCAGCCTGCCACGAAGATGCGCTGGAGTCATTAGAGCAGAGCTTTGATTATCCGATGGTGATTAAGTTGCCCGAGAGCTCATTCTCTTTGGGCGTTTTCAAAGTCGATACTCGGGATCAGTTGCGTCAGCGTCTACAAGAACTTCTGACCGACACTGCTCTGGTGCTGGTACAAGAGTTTTGTTTCACCGAATTTGATTGGCGAATCGGCGTGTTGAATGGCAAGCCCATTTACGCGTGCCGCTATCACATGGCTCGGAAGCACTGGCAGATTTATAACCACGGTGCGGCGCGATCTAAATCTGGGCGTTTTGACAGTATGCCGACCTTCGAGGTGCCGACCAGAGTCTTGTCTGCCGCGGTCAAAGCCTGTGCTGTGGTTGGTAACGGCCTGTACGGGGTCGATTTGAAGCAACGCGGTGAGGCGGTGTTCGTTATTGAGGTAAACGATAACCCCAGTATCGATCATGGTGTCGAGAATCGCTATTTGGGTGATGAGCTGTACATGATCGTTATGTCGGAATTCACCTCACGCTTGGAAGCACGGGGGCGATGAGGCCAGCTCGGTTGCCGGATGTCGATGCACTTGTCGCGCTAGAGGCCAGTTGTTTTGCGTTCGACAAGATTGCCAAGCGGCAATGGCGTTATCTTATCCAGCGTTCACGCGCGCGAGTTTGGTTGATCGAGGGTACAGAGGGCCTTGCTGCCAATGCCGTGGTGTTGTGCCCCTTAAAATACCGCTCATCAAGGCTTTATTCTCTGGCGGTTGCACCTGAATATCGAGGCCAGGGGTTGGCGAGGCGGCTACTGCAGCACACGCTGGCCTTTTCGCGTCGCGTCGGTTACGACTCTGTGACTTTAGAGGTGCGCGAGCAAGACGCTGCGACGGTGCGCCTTTACCAGTCGGTGGGATTTCACGCTGGGTCTCGGGTGCCCTCCTATTACCAAGACCAAGCGGCAGCGCTGCGGATGCGCGCAGACTTAGGCTCTTGCGCTCACCAGCCAAGCACGCCCGGGCAGGCTTAATCCTTGTTCGGAAATCAGAGGTGCAAAAGCGGTTCGCGCTGCTTGGATTGCCTGAGCCTGATCTTCACCACTCAGTTCTTTGATTGCGCGCGATACCGGTCCGATGAACTGTTGATACGCCATCACGTCGTCGAGGGTGGCGCCCAAAAATAAGTCGGCTTCGATACTGTCTAGTTGAATATCGCTAAACCCTGCTTGTGTGAGTATTGAAAGAACATACTCGGGGTTGGCAAAGGCAAAAGGACCGGGGTCAGTGGGTTGTGGTGGAGGATCTTGAGGTTTGAGGAAAGGCGCAACCGCTCGGCCTGGAATCGCCATCCATGGATTGTGCTCAGGTCCTTGCCAGCAGATGAATACTAAGCGACCCGATTCGCGCAGCTGTCCTCGCAGGTGGGTAAACGCCTCATAGGGATCGGCGAAAAACATCACACCGAAGCGTGAGAACAAAACATCAAAAGGCAAATCGCTCCGATAGGTGCAGGCATCTTCGACCAAGACTTGCGCGTTATCGATGTGCACTAAACGTTCTTTGGCTCGCGCAATCATGGGTTCAGATAGATCAATGCCAATCGCTGTTGCACCCACTTCGGCAAGTGTCAGGGTGGTGGCACCACAGCCGCACCCCACATCTAAGACGCGCTCCGATGCTCCCACTTGTGCCCTGGCTATAGCCTGCGCGGACAGTGGTTCGAGCATAGCGTCTAAGTTACTCTGAGCAGCGACCCAGTTGGGCCCGGCGGCGTCATTCCAATAGGTTTTTTGCGCCGAGTTATCTTGAGCCATGAGTCACCGCCTTAAAACGAGTAGCTGAGCTTGGCCCACCATGTTCTTCCAGGCTCGTTGACTTTGTCAATCACGGGGTAGCCCTCGATGGCACTCCCTGCGCGCGAGAGGTGTTCCGCGTAATTTTCGTTGGTTAAGTTATCGAGGCCCAAAAAAAGACTCAGTGATTTGCTCAGGTTCCGCGATGTGTTCAGTGACAGAATAGTCGCATCACCGGTAGCGCTGAGGTCTTGCCCAACGATGGTCCCATAACCAATATCTATCCGATCTTGAGACGCGATATGGCGAGCGACTAAACCACTCACCCAATCTTGGCCACGGTGTTCTAAACTGATGGTGAGATCGACGGGCGGTGTTTGAGCGAGTGGCCGCTGATGCGTCTCGTTGTTGGCTCTGACCCAGGCGAGATTCGCTTTTACCGACCACCGTTCAGAGAGTTGACCACTAATGTCAGTTTCAAGTCCAATACGTTCGACATCGATATTGCCGCTGCAGGTCACGCTCATCATTCGACTGGCACAACTCTGCAGTCGGGTACTGGGCATCATGCCTGAGTACACCAGTACGTAGTCCTTGGTGTTGCCGTAGAAAGCAGACACAGATCCTCTCCATTGACCGCTCCGCCAGAGCAAGCCGGCATCAATTTGATGGGTGGTTTCCGGGTCGAGCTCTGACGTCTCGGTCAGTCCAGCCGCGCTGATGGCTTCCCAATAGTCCATAGGACGCTGGGTTGTGCCGAGTCCCAAATAGGTAGTGACAGCGCCGTCATGAAGGTCGTGTTCGAGTCGGGTGAACGCCGCTATCAGATTTTCAGAGGCGCTTACGGGGCTGTTTAAATCCCTGCGCTTTGCAGTCCAGTGATCAAGTCGAAGCCCGCTGATCCAGCGAGTGCTGTCTGCGACCGACCGCTCATACTCGGCAAATATCCCGACGGAACGGGTTTTTAGGTCAGTAATGCGCGCCGAGTTAGAGTAGCGGTTTGCGATCGATTCGGTCATGCCCATCGCACTGCGATTGCGGTGTGTCTCTGACTGCCACGCTAGGCCAGTGGTAAGAGAGTTGGTGTCGGGTAAGATCCAGTCGAGGGTGAGTGTGGCGCCATCGGTTGCTCGGTCGGGGTTGCTGGCCATATAACCTGCCATTGCAGGTTTGTCTCGCAGGCTGTAGTTGTCCATCACGTGGTCGATATAAGTCTGATATAAGCGTATCTCAGCGCTTTCGAGAGACCGTGATATGCCCGTGTGTCGGGCTGTCAATCCGATACTCTCGCGGTCGAAGACGGCGCCATCCATACTTCGATCGGCGTAAGACGCCTCGGCTTCACTGAGCGTATAGTCCACCGACAGCTCAGTCAGTAGGGTGGGTGTGTAGCCTGCGCGGAGCGCTGCGCTCTTTCGCTCGTAAGCCGAGTGAACCTGATTGCCATCGCCATCTTCATAGTCCTTAGATTCGGCTTGATTCACCGTAAGATCTACAAAGCCGAGTGAGTTACCCCATGAGATCTCGGCTAGCGCATCACTGCGTCCGTGTGTTGCGGTCAGAAGGCTAAGAGTGCCCTGTAATCCTTTCGTGTCACTTTGATCTTGCTCGAACAAGACCACGCCAGCTGAATTGCCGGCGCCATGAGCAACGGTTTGTGGCCCTTTAATAATGGTCACGGTGTCGTAGCTTTCAGGAAAAATATAAGCGGTGGGTGGGTCCATGCGACTGCCGCAGCCACCAGCAAAGGACATCCCATCAACCACAAGATTTAAGCGCGATGCGGCTTGGCCCCGAAAAACAGGATCGCCGCTGGTGCCGCCTTTGCGGATGACGTTAAA
>CBFHJC010000040.1:0-14454 GCA_965656045.1 Aequoribacter sp. | reverse complement strand
ATTACAGCGACGCCGTTTGATGGGTGGAGGGAACAATGCTGACCCTACCTGAAGTTCACTTCCTACGGCCCGAGTGGCTCTGGCTATTGTTACCCACTGCGGTTGGTATTGGTCTGTTATTGACCAATACCCGGCGTTCTAATCAGTGGTCTGATGTCATCGCGCCTGACCTGCTCGATCACCTTCTACCTAACACCACTCAGTCGCGTCAACGGAGTCCTTGGTTGTGGCTGGGTTTGGCCTGGTTATCGGGCATTATCGCTGCTTCAGGCCCCTCTTGGCAGCAAACACCGGTGCCCGTATCACAACAAAAATCAGCCTATGTCATTGTGCTTGACCTGAGTTATTCGATGTACGCTGAAGACCTGAGCCCGTCGCGCCTAGTGCGGGCAACGCAAAAGATCCGAGATCTCTTGACACTGCAACAAGATACCCAAGTCGGGCTCATTGCCTATGCTGGCGATGCGCATGTTGTCACACCCCTTACCGATGACCTGGCGACGATCGAGAACTTAGTACCGGCTCTGGTCCCAAGCATTATGCCGGTACCCGGCAGTCGGCCAGAAACAGCATTTGCGCTGGCTCGAGACTTATTAAAGTCATCTGGTGTTCCGGGTGGTGGCATCCTCTGGATCACGGATGATATCGAGCCTGACCAAGCTAAAACACTGGTCAATGAACTTCGCACAGCGGCTCTGACAGTCACTATTCTGGGCGTCGGGACGGAATCGGGAGCGCCTATTCCGCTTGGCAACGGTGGTTTTCTCCGAGATGCGGCAAACAATATCGTCGTACCCTCTCTGCCTCAGAAACGACTGGAACAACTGGCAGCGGATTTGGGCGGATACTTCAGCTTGCTGACCTTCGACGATAGCGACATCAACACAGCGCTCGAGCAGATGAGTCAAACTGATCAGCACAGCCAGATTATCGTTGAGCGACAGGCGGATACCTGGGCTGATGCTGGCCACTGGTGGCTTTTTCCTTGGCTTATCGCAATTTTTGCCCTCATTCTTAAGAATCCCAGCGCACTGTTGGCCTTAATCATTGTGGCGATCCCACTCGGCCTCGCTCCGACACCCGCGCTCGCACAGGCACCCGAGCAAGCAGCGCCACAGAACTCGCGGAGTCTCTGGCAACAGTTGTGGCAAACACCGAACCAACAGGCAGCGAAGCTTCTTGAAACCGATCCCAAGACCGCTGCTACCCTATTCGAGGACCCCACTTGGGCGGCCATCGCCAGCTACCAAGCCAATGACTCCGTCGCCGCGCTTGAGCAGTTCGAGGCACTACCCGGCGAGTCGGCAAGCGACTGGTATAACTTGGGTAACGCCCGTGCTAGGGCCGGACAGCTGGAAGCTGCTTTGGCAGCATTTGACCAGTCATTGGCTCTAGAGCCCAGCGATGATGCGCAGTTTAACCGTGATCTGGTCGCCCAATTACTGCAACAACAAGATCAATCGGATACCGAGCAACAAGGTGATGGATCGCAATCAGAAGACTCACAAAATTCCGAGAGCTCAAGCTCCAAGGGTCAGGAGCCTCAATCGTCTGACGCATCCGAGAGTAACAGCGAGGCTAGCAGCGATCCTTCCGACACCGATCAAAACTCTGATCAGCAGAGCGGCGCCAGCGACCCATCGGAGCAGTCTTCTGACCCAAAAAATGCACCACCGGCAAGCGAAACTGACGCTTCAGCCGAGGGTTCAGAATCCGATACCGAAGCTGCGGAGGCCGAGCAAGCACTGGCACAGCAAACGATTAACGATGCGCGAGCCGATCAGGAAAAGCAACAAGCCATGGAACAATGGATCCGACGAATAGAGGACGACCCTTCAGGGCTCTTACGAGAAAAGTTTCGCTACGAAAGCGAACAACGACAACAACAAAACACGACTCAAAATGGCCGAAAAGTATGGTGACACAATGCGACGTTTACTAGCTCTGACGATGCTACTTTGCAGTTTGAGTGCGGCCAGTGTCGCCGCACTCACGGCAACCGTGGACCGCACCGATATCGCGCTGGGCGACATTATTACACTCAGCCTTAGCTCAGAGACCGGCGCGGATTTATCGAACTTGGATTTGGGCACAGTTGAGGCCTCTTTTGAGTTGCTCGGCCAATCAAGCTCGAGCAATCTGCAAATTATCAATGGCGCAGTCACCCGTTCCAATACGCTTCGAATCGACCTAACACCCAAACGACAGGGTATCGCAGTCATCCCCGCACTCGAGATCAATGGCGAACGTACCGAGCCGATCACTGTGCGGGTGGGTCCTCCGGTTGTCGCCACCAGTGGTGACTCCACCCTCAACTTCCGCGCCGAGTCCGATCGGGAATCCGTGTATGTGCAGGGGCAGGTGCGATTGACTATCACCATTGAGCGCGCGATTAACCTAGATGAGCTGAATGTCTCAGAACTCGAGATTCCGAACGCTCACGTCGAACTGGTCGAGCAGCAAACGTTCCAACGGACCATTGCGGGTAAGCCTTGGATCATTCACGAGTTACGCTACGTGATATTCCCAGAGCAATCCGGATCGCTGACGATACCTAGCTTGCGGCTGAGCGGACGAGAAATGCTGGGTGGGGGGGGACTCTTCGCGCGATCTCGCGCTGGGCAGCTCATCACACGCAATACCGATCCGATCACCTTGGCGGTCAAACCCATTCCGTATTCTTTCCCGGATAGTCCGTGGATCGTTGCTGAAGAATTAACGCTCGAGGACAATCTGGGCGACTCGATCACGGTTCGTGCAGGTGAAGCGCTCACTCGCACCCTCACCCTCCGTGGCACCGGGGTTCAAGGGGTGCAGCTACCACCAATACCCACCAGCCTGCCACAGGCATTGAAGCACTATCCTGATCAACCCGTTATCAAAGATCTTGATAGCGCTCAGGGTTTGAGTGGCGAGCGCATTGAAAGTAGTGCAATCATCGCTTCTCAAGAGGGCTCAGTGACCCTAGAGGCCATCGAAATCCCGTTTTGGAACAGTGTCACCGACCAGCTCGATTTCGCCACGCTACCTGAGAGACGCCTCACGATAAGCCCCCGTGTAGTCCAGGGAACCGATCAACCCAGACCACGCGATGAGTTTGTGATGCCTCCGCCGCCTTCGGTAGACGACACTCCGTTTGAACAAGCGCCCGAGTCAATGCCTCTCTCTCAACCCATGGCCCATGCTGGCTGGTGGCCGATAGTCACCGGTGCTATCACACTGCTATGGCTAGCAACCTTGTTGTGGGGCTGGCGGCGCGGACAGACGGGCAAAGACGGTGCAGCGCCAAAGAGCGCCGCGAATGAAAGTCAAAGCGAGTCGCTGAAACAAGCCATTGATGCCGCGCGACACAGCGATGCGGGTCAAACCCTGAAGCATCTGAGAGCATTTGTTAAAGCCTTGCCCGAGTCACAGTCCACTCATCTGGGGAACATCGAAAACTTAGGACAAAGCATAGGCTCATCGAGTCTAACGACCGAGCTTCAGCAACTGCTACGACAACGGTATAGCTCTACCCCGCAAACATGGCAGGGGGCTGTGCTAGCCAAACTGTTGCGACAACACAGAAAGGACATCGAGCAGCTCTTGGTCCCGCGTTCAGACGCCTCTCTGCGGCTGTACCCGCAGAATTAAAGTTACCCTTAGGCTGCGCACGTAGCAGGGCAAAACCGGCCTGCTGAGTCAGCTTTAACCCTGCTGCGTGATCACCGACGATAGACGATCACGCTGCAGATATCAGAATCAGACAGCCAGTGACTTTGACACCACTTCGAACACATCTTTAGATAAAGTCGGCTGGCCGGCAATACGCTCGAGCTCTGCGCGCATCCCAGCACTCTGCGCAGGATAAGTCCGCCATTTAGTGAGGGGGGCGAGCAGACGCGACGCTATTTGAGGGTTCTTCTCATTGAGCTCGATTACGATGTCTGCCAACAGGGCGTAGCCTTGCCCATCGGCACTGTGAAACTGTACTGGGTTAGCCTGACTGAAGGCCCCGATCACTGATCGTATTTTGTTCGGGTTCAATGGGTCATAGGCCGGATGCGCCAGCAGCGATTTCACGCGATCAATCGCATTACCATAGGGATTCATGGCCTGCAGTTGAAACCACTGATTGACCACCAATGGCTCATCACTAAAACGCTGATAAAAAGACGCAATCGCTGCATCAGCGCGTTTACCACCCACATAGCTGAGCGTTCGCAATGCCGCGAGTCGGTCGCTTAAGTTGTCTGCCGTTTCCAGCAAGCGAAGTGCGATATCGGCTGCCTGCGCACCCTCTACCATCCTGACGTAATCGAGTGCAGTATGACGCAAACTTCGAGCCGCTATTCCGGCACCATCTGCCTCATAAGTCGTATGTGTGGGCGCTGTTGCAAGGGGCACTAGCGTGTCATAAAGCGCTTTAGCAATGGCGACCTTCACGCCTTCGCGCGCAAGGTGAAGGCCGATTGGATCAGCACCTCCCTTCTGGCTGTGGATCTCTGCCAAATAGTTCTCGCTGGGTAAGACCAGACTTATCGCCGCAATAGCAGGATCTTCTTGATGCTCGAGCAGATTTTTCAGGCCATCAATTAAGGCAGGCAAGGCCTCGGATGAGCTTCCGGATTGCGTCTCTTCAATAGCCTGTACGGCGAGCGTTTGCAGGGCGTCCCAGCGCAAGAATCCGTCTGATTCATTGCAAATGAGTGTCACTAACTGATCAACAGTCAGGTTCTGATGACAGCGAATGGGCGCTGAGAAACCCCGCAACAAACTGGCAATAGCGGGCTCATCCACCTGCTCAAACACAAAGGTTTGCTCCGTTTCAGTCAGGCGCAAAAGCACCTCAGTGGACGACCGCGCCTCTACACCCTGGCTATTCGAGCTGATCGGTAGGATATTTTTAGCACCGACTAACCCCATTAGAATTGGAATATCAAAGGGCAGTTTAGTGGGTTGTCCCGGAGTTGCTGGACAAGACTGAGTGAGCTTCAGCGTCAAAGTGTGTCGCTCGCTATCGTATTCCGTCTCCGCTGTGACGACTGGGGTGCCTGACTGTGAATACCAACGCTTAAACTGAGTGAGGTCATAACCGCTAACGGTCTCCATCGCCGCTACAAAGTCATCACAGGTCACTGCCTGCCCATCATGGCGATCGAAATACAGGTCTGAACCGGCTCGAAATTTGTCCTCACCAAGCAAGGTGTGCAGCATTCGGACCACTTCGGCCCCTTTTTCGTACACCGTGAGCGTATAAAAGTTGGAAATCTCGATGTAGGAATCAGGCCTTACCGGATGCGACATAGGGCCTGCATCTTCCGCAAACTGAGCAGTCCGCAAGAGCACCACGTCTTCGATACGCTTGACCGCTTCCGAGCCCATGTCGGCAGAAAATTGACTATCACGGAAAACTGTAAAGCCCTCTTTCAGGCTCAGCTGAAACCAATCTCTGCAGGTGACACGGTTACCCGACCAATTATGAAAATACTCGTGCGCGATAATCGCCTCGACCCGCTGATAGCCCTGATCAGTGGTGACATCAGGGCTGGCTAACACACACGACGTATTGAAAATATTGAGGCTCTTGTTCTCCATAGCACCCATATTGAAGTCATCGACCGCGACAATGTTGAACAACTCGAGGTCATACTCGCGACCATACTTCTGTTCATCCCAGAGCATCGACCGTTTCAGTGCTCCCATCCCAAAATCGCACTTATCGAGATCTTTGGGCTCGACAAAGATCCTAAGCACGACGTCGCGGCCAGACGCCGTTGTAAAATTGTCTTCAATGTGCGCCAGATCGCCCGCGACCAATGCGAATAAATAAGCAGGTTTCTTGTGAGGATCATGCCAAGTAACACTATGACGGCCGTTATCGAGCGTCTCTGCACCGATCTGATTACCGTTACTCAGTAGCACAGGATACTGTTCCTGATCGGCGGTAATGCGGACTGTAAAAATTGACATCACATCGGGGCGATCAAGGTAATAGGTGATTTTGCGAAAGCCCTCGGCTTCGCACTGCGTGCAAAACATGGTTCTGGAGCGATAGAGTCCCTCAAGAGAGGTATTGCGCTCTGGATGAATTTCAACCACGGTGCGCAGCGTAAACTGATCGGGCGGTGTCGCAATGATGAGCTGGTCCGACGTGACTTGGTAATCGGACGCGTCCAAAATAAGGCCGTCTAACTCGACCGATAGCAGGATAAGATCTTGCCCATCAAGTGCCAACGCACTTTGATCAGGGCGTGTGCGCTCAATCGTCAGAGTCGAGGTCACCAAGGTTTTATCACTGAACAACTCGAACTCAAGTTCGACGTTACGAATCGCAAAACTCGCAGGTTGATAATCTGCCAGACGTATTGCCTGTGGCTGAGCATCTCTCATGACTGTCTCCTAATAATCCATTGCAAGGCGATAGCCGCCGTACTTGCGTAAGTTGAGAACCCCAGTATCGAGGATCATATACTGACCTTTGATCCCGACTAAACGCCCCTCCACCACCGGGTCTTTATCGAGGTTAAGGGCCTTCACTTTGTCTGGGTATTCAGTGATCGGAAACGTGATGTTAACCGTTGTTGTATCCAACAACAGGTGCATCGACTGCAAGCCGAATCGCGATTGTAAATCCTCGATAGTCGATGCGTACTCGCTCAACAAGCGAGCACGCTGTGCCTCTAGATCCAATGGCTCTGGAGACCCTTTGAGCATCGCTTGCCAGGCCGTTTTATCGGCTGTCGTCTTGGCGAGTTCGACTTCCAATACACCCGACAGATAACGACTCGAGACACGGGCAATGGGGAGTGCTTGAGTCGCACCTTGATCAATCCAGCGGGTCGGGATCTGGGTGTGTCTGGTGATACCTACTTTGAGACCCGAGGTATTTGCCAGATACACGTAGTGGTCGATCATACAGTTCGTTTGCCCCCAATCGGGCTCGCGGCAAGTACCCGCTTCGAAATGACACTTGTGCGGGCTCATAATGCATGAGTCACACTGCGCCAGCGAACGAAAACACGGGTAGCAATACCCCTGATTAAAACTTTTATTCGTTTTTCGATCGCAGGCAACACAGCGAATCTCTTGTAAAAACTCGAGTCGAATATTGGCTCCAATTAAAGGATTCAACGCCAGCTTCTGGTCGCCCAAGGGCAGCTGATACTGCACCACATCAGAGAGACTAGCCGACATTTTGCGGACGAAGCCAGAGACGTGGCTCATTCTCCGCTCCACTTCAGTTCGACCGGTTGCTCATCGCATTGATCGCCCGCTTTGGCGCCCTTATCGATGTAACCCACCCGCTCTTCTGGCGGCAGATGAAGTTCGCCGTACGCAATGACCGCGAGCATCATTTGCTCGCGCTGGTGAGGCTCTACGATCCTGTCGTCTGGCCATCGACCCGTTTCCAAAGCGGTTAAAAATCGTCGATAGAGTTCTGGTGTGAGCTGTGCGACAGCGTCTTGGTATGAGCTTGGCATAACTACTCCTGTGTCATAGTGATGAGCGACCCACTGACTGCTTAATCCAGATCAGCCCAGCAATCAAAATACCCGCCAATAAGCCGCCCAGGTGCGCGTGGTTTGCGATACTACCAAATCCGAGTTGATCGACCACACCAATCATCCCCAATACCAGCCAAGCCAGCATGAAATACAGGATGGGGTTCGATATGCCAACGCACCAAGCAGGACGGACTCTACCGCCGATCCAAACCAACGCGAGCAGACCATAAACGAGACCCGATAAACCCCCAAACAAACCCGGTGCAGCGAGTTCGCCTTGGGCAATATTGCTGATCGCGGCAATCGCCAGATAACAAACCAGAGTCATCGCGGGCCCAAACGCAACTTCGATCCGCCTGCCAAATTCCCACACCCACAAACTATTGAAAATAAGGTGCATCCAGCTGAAATGAAGTAAGGCCGGAGCGATCACGCGGTACCACTCGCCACTTCTGGGCAGAAAGGTGAGGCCTCTCTCGTTCACAATGACAGGGTAGTAACTTAGCTCAGCGAGTAACCCCCAGTAGCCCCCGAGATGAATGGCCAAAAAAATTGCCGTACTCGCGACCAGAGTAACAAGCGTAACTGGTGTTCGAGCAAGCACCTTAAAAAGCGTACTTGTATCAAATCGGCGAGCAGGTGGAGGTAGCGTGATCCCGCGGTCAATGGCCTCTCGAAGCGCCAGCGCGACTTTGACATGATGCGGCTGCAAAACATACAGTGTGATGCCACCATCGACATGACGCCAATGATGACCGACATGCCGCAACCACAACTGTTGACTCAGTGCCTGTACTTCTGGCTCTGATTGCAGCGTAAAAACCTCATATCCCTCAGCGACTGGCATCCGAATTAATCAACTAGCGCTGTGCTCCAGCGCAGTTTGTCTCTGCAGCTGGCATAAAAGCTGTGACCAATCGGATGCAGTAGCGTCAGTCGGTGCGGCTTTTTTTGAATCAAAACCGAATCTCCCGGGCGTGCAGTCATGTTGACTTGGCCGTCACAGGTGACCGGTGGATGGATTCGATTGCGCGGCAAAATATCAATGCGGATGGTGGAATTGCCATCCACGACGATTGGACGCGAACTTAATGCATGGGGGAACATTGGGACCAGCACAACAGCGTCGAGTGAGGGATGCATGATGGGTCCGCCCCCACTTAACGAGTAGGCTGTTGAACCGGTTGGTGTCGATACGATTAAGCCATCGGCACGCTGTCGATAAACAAATAGGTCGTTGATGTACAGCTCATATTCGATCATTTGAGCCGAAGCGCCAGAGTTAACAACAACGTCATTTAGGGCGTCTGCTTTGGCAACGACCTCGCCGTTTCTAACGACCGTAGCATCTAACAAGAATCTTTGCTCAGACTCGTAGTGACCACTCAAGATCGCGGGGATGGCTTGCATAATGTCATCGGGGCTAATGTCGGTGAGAAAGCCTAAACGACCACGATTAACACCAAGCACGGGCACTTCATGGCGCGCCAGTGTGCGCGCAGCACTGAGCAGAGAGCCATCACCACCAATTACAATCGCCAAGTCGGCGTTCTCACCGATACTCGAGCGCTCCTCGTAGCGATAATCAAGATCTCCCAGCCCTTCCTTCAACCGATCCTCAATGATCACCTCGTAGCCACGATCGTGCAGAAGCTGCAACAGATCAGCGAGTAATTGGGTAAACTCTTCGTCGTGACTGCGACCCAGTAGTCCTATCGTTTTAAACGCTGCAGGCATCGGTTTCGTCTCACTCTGTTGTTAGTGCGGCTGGGGCCCTTTAATCAGCACCCAGACCAACGTTATTGCCCGCCAGGACTTGCTCAGCGCGATAACTCGAGCGCACCATAACGCCTGATACGACTTCGAGAAATCCTTTACTGAGACCCAGTTGCCGATACTCTTCGAACTCTTCAGGCGTGAGGTAACGATCGATCGGGTAATGATTACGAGTCGGTTGTAAGTATTGTCCAAACGTCACGACATCGACCTGTACCGCACGCAAATCATCGAGGCACTGCTCGACTTCCTCTCGGGTCTCACCAAGACCCAGCATTAAGCTCGTTTTAGTCAGAACTTTGGGGTTGTGTCGTTTGGCGTGCGCTAAGACATCTAGCGTTTGTTGATACCCCGCTCTTGGATCTCGAACAGGATGAGTCAGCCGCTCGACCGTTTCAATGTTCTGCGCGAAAACTTGTAGCCCAGAATCGACCACCACCTCGACCGCACTGAGATCACCCAAGAAATCTGGAGTGAGGGCTTCTACCGCTGTATCAGGGTTTTGCTCACGAACTGCTCGAACACATGCCGCGTAATGTGCGGCTCCACCGTCAGGCAAATCATCGCGATTCACCGAAGTCAACACGACGTAATTCAACCCCATGAGCTGCACTGACCGTGCTGTATTAACGGGCTCCTGCGAATCGAGCCAACCCCTCGGATTACCCGTATTCACAGAGCAAAAGCGACAGGCGCGTGTGCAGACATCGCCCATCAGCATAATAGTTGCCGTGCCTCGACTCCAACATTCACTCATGTTGGGACACTTGGCCTCTTCGCAGACGGTGGCTAGACCGTGGGAATGCACAATATTTTTAACCGACTCGTACTTCGCGCCACCATGAGCTTTAACACGAAGCCACTGGGGTTTTTTCAAGGGTTCATGCAGCACCGTGGTTTTCTTGACACCATCTTTGATGGCCTTGAAACCTTGTGCAGTAGTGTATTTTTCGCCGCTACTGACTTGAACGAGTGGGATAATGTTGTCTTTAGACACGGATTTGGTGCTCTCCTAAGCGCTGACTTGTGGCCCCATAGAGACCTCTTCATCGAGGCATCAGTTTAACGCAATGCACGTCAACCTGCAGAATTCATGCTCGATAAGAAGTCTACTTTGAGCGCGTCTGACAGTCCATGACTAATGCGGAGCACGCCCTACAAGCCGGAATCACCCGCATGCCCATTGGGCACACGGATCATCCGCAAGGTGTCTCAGACGCTAGAGGTCGTAGCCTCGCTCATCATGCAGAACAAGATCCAGACCTTGGGTTTCATCATCGGAGTCCATGCGTAACCCGAGGACGGCATCAACTAACTTCAACAATACGTAACTTGCTATCGCCGTATATACCAGTGTCGCCAGAACCCCAATGGCTTGGACCGACACCTGTCCCCCAATTGAAGAAATACCCTCCGAGAAGCCATTACCAGAGAGTAAGCCCAGCGCCGGGGCACAAAATACGCCCGCTAGAAGGGTACCCAAAACGCCACCGACACCGTGCACTGGAAACACGTCTAGACTGTCGTCGATCATCAGCTTCAACTTTATATAGAGAGTGGCGTAGTAGCACACGACCCCACCACTCAACCCGATCAAAACCGCAGCCGCCGGACCCACCGACCCGGACGCCGGCGTAATACTGCCAAGTCCAGCCACCATGCCTGTCACAATTCCTAGAACCGAGGGTTTACCATGTCGAAGCCACTCCATTCCCATCCACGCAAGAGCACCCGCTGAGGCCGACAAGTGCGTGACGAGTATGGCTTGCGCAGCACTCGAATCCGCCGCGAGCGCTGATCCGCCGTTGAAACCAAACCACCCTACCCACAGTAGTCCAGCACCCGTGACCGTCATAGTGAGATTGTGTGGAGGCAGAGGCTGTGTTCCATAACCTTTTCTCGGCCCTATCACCAGGGCGGCAACAATCGCGGCCACACCGGCAGTGATATGGACCACGGTGCCACCAGCAAAATCTTGTAAACCTGCACTACCCAACCAGCCGCCACCCCAGACCCAATGGCACACTGGCGCGTAAACGAGGACCATCCAAAGTGAGCTAAACAGTAGCATCGATGAGAATCGCATCCGCTCCGCGAATCCACCGACAATCAGCGCCGGTGTGATCACCGCAAAAGTCATTTGGAACATCACAAAAGCCATTGTCGGAATAGAGCCAGAGGTACTTTCGGCTGTTATACCCATGAGGAATACGTTGCCAAGATCGCCAATCCAGGGTCCCTGCTCGTCATGACTACCAAAGGCCAGCGTGTAACCGAGAGCAAACCAGAGCAATGACATCAGTCCAGTGAGGGCAAAACATTGCATCAACACCGACAGCACATTCTTGGAGCGCACCAGTCCCGCATAAAATAAAGACAAACCCGGGATAGTCATCAATAGTACTAAGGCAGTTGATGACAGCACCCACGCGGTATCACCGGCTGAAACCTCGGCTCGCACTGCGGATGAACACAGCAGCAGCGATAGGATTATCAAACGACAGCAATGAAACAGTGACATACTCATTCCTTCTCTATTATTTTTGAAGGAGTTTAATACTCGTATTTCGTAAATCCAGTTTTGGTTCAAAAAAATAAGAAATGCACTAATTTATGGCGCAAAAAAGCTCATTTGCACCAATTTGAAACAGCATTATCGAGACAGAGGTGCATCCGAAAACGATGGTTAAGTGATACACTGCTTTCTTTTTTGAAAGGGTTTTCCAATGCCAATAGAGCGCAATAGTGTCGTCACCTTCACCTACGTATTGTCTAATATCAATGGTGATGTACTAGAGAGTAATACCGAGGCAGAGCCAGCACTCTATTTGCACGGTCATGGGAATATTATGCCCAGCCTAGAAATCGCTCTAGAGGGTAAGTCCGAAGGCGATGAGCTGGAAGTGACGCTAGAGCCTAAAGATGCCTATGGCGAGAGACAAGCGAACAAGCAACAACGTGTGCCCATCAAACATCTACTAAATCCGCCCAAGCGGTTGCGCCCTGGGCTCGCTGTCCAAATTAATACGCAATCAGGACCCCAGCCTGCAACGATCATCAAAGCAGGCAAGTTCAATGTCGATCTCGACACCAACCACCCACTTGCAGGCTTAACCCTGTGCTTTAAAATCTCAATCGTTGATGTCAGAGAGGCCTCAGCTGACGAGATTGCGCATGGCCACGCGCATGGGCCGGGTGGACATCAGCACTGACAAGCAATCGGAGTGCACAAGCCTTTTTGCATTGCCCCCGTGAATCATCGATAGGGGGCCTGGAGTGCGCCGGTTATGAGCGTTTAAAGAACTGGTTCACGGTCGCCGTTGCAATGGACTGCAGATAAACGGCGACATCTTGAGGTATTTCTCCGAAGTAATCGTAACTCAGTCCATCTAAATTACCGCCGTACACACTCAGGTAAACGACGCAAGCCGCCAGATAAGTGCCATACAGGCTCGGATGCGAGCCATCAAAGGTTTTGTGGAGCGACAGCTCCGGACGAGTCGCGTAGGACAATTCAAAGGCATATCCTACAGGAATGACTAAGGCCTGATTGGCTCGTCCCGCGGTAACGTAAGATCGCGCGATTGTGTCGATCATACCCTGCTCGGCACGCCTGTGCGGCGGCACATAAGCATGGGTCATGTAGAGGGCCACCTCTGCGCCGTGGATGCGGGATTTTTTGGTGTACAGATCAATCGTGTCAAAAAAGATCTGTCTACGCCTGTCCGACAATACCTCGGCGCTCCCGCCCTGCAGCACAACCAGCTCAAAAGGCTGTTCAATTCCGAGTTTGTTGGGGGTTAATAAACTGTCAATTGCATGATGGGTGAGTGCCGCCCCACCAATGGTCGACGATTTGTACTGTAATTCTGCCTCTAGCTCGGGCCTGAGCTCGGCGACAATCCGTTTAACATGATTGTGTAGGCTATCGTTGTAATACAGGTAGCTGTTGCCAACAAACAAGATCCGCGTTGGGCTCTGATTATCAAGACGGGTTACAACTTCGGGCATTGGGGTACTCGCCTGTACCAGAGGCGCCATAATCCCGATCAAGCCAAATAAGCCAATCCACAAATGAGCGCTCACTCGGCCACACCTTGAAGAACATACCACTTTCATACCTACTCCTTGGTTTCGTCGTTTTGCCCGCTCGTAGTAAAACGTTTGAGTCATTAAAAGCCACCAAGGGCTAAAGCAATAACGCCAAAATGAGGCCAAATGCAGCAAAGGCGATGGCGCTCCAAAGTACGCGAGCATTCTGAACCCCAACGGGCTCGCGTGTACTAAGTTGCAGCGCCTCGTCGGCAGCGTTTGGTAAATCGACAACAGGGAACGAGAGGATACGAGACCGCAAAACTGCCGCCTTAACTTCTTGCAGGCCGTTGATACGTGACCACGCTTCAGAAATTTCTTCAAACGCCCACTGATTCTCGGGTTGTTCGTCGAGCCATGCCAAAAAAACCCGTTCCTGTTCAGACGTCAAGGGCTGTTGATCTATTTTGGCAACCCAATCAATGGCGGCATCAATTGACTCCGCTGGAATACCAATACCTAACCATTCGTCTAGCGACATATGCCCTGTATCCGCACCCTACGACAATGAGTCCAGCCATTCATCTGAGCCACAGTGGCACCTAACCTAAAACAGCTGGAGCCAGCCACAAGGCCACCATAGTGAGAAGAATCATACTCACGATATTAAGATAAACGCCCGCCCTCACCATATCCGGGATTCGAATGTAACCCGATGCATAAACAATCGCATTCGGTGGCGTCGCAACCGGTAACATAAACGCACAGCTCGCCGCCAAGGTCACAGGAACACACAGCATCAATACATCAATGCCAGACTGCGTTGCAATCGCACCGATCACTGGCAAAAAAGTCGCTGCCGTCGCCAAGTTGCTGGTCAACTCCGTCAAAAATATCACCAAGGCTGCAGCCGCTAAAATCACCACAATCACACCAAACTCAGACAAGGGCGATAAGCCCTCGCCCAACCAAAGCGCCAAGCCCGATTGCGATACCGCCGCCGCTAAACTCAAACCGCCACCAAACAAAATCAAAACACCCCAAGGCAAACGGCTTACATCGTGCCAAACCATTAACTGTGATTGCTCTCTGGAACCACTCGGCATCAAAAACAGCAGCAAGGCCGCCGTCATCGCAATACCGGTATCACTCAAACCCG
>CBFHJC010000039.1:0-14581 GCA_965656045.1 Aequoribacter sp. | reverse complement strand
AAGCCAAGATGGCAACTGATCAAGTGGTAATGGATAACGCTACATGGCTTCGTATCGTAACTCTGCCGCTTGAAGCTCATTACTCGGGACAGTTTTGCATAAGTACGTTACGCGAACGGACGCACTTGGAATTATGACGTGGCCACGTTATTCGTTGCTACGCCGCAGCCAACTGCGAAGCCGACATCCAGCAGGCATGAAAACCCTGGGGCACACGCAGAGGCATGTGAACCCGAGCAATCGGGCCCCGGCTGATATCTTGTGCATCGAAGACCTGCAACTGCTGTTCTTTGGTACGATTATTCCACACAAAAGTGATCACATAACCATGGTCTTCACAACGCTGGTTATCCGCAGCTGCGAACCAGGGCTCACTGTACCAAGCATTCTCCGAGTCATCGCTCCACGCACCCACACATTCGCCGGTGACGGTACTCAGTTTTCTAATACCGGTCCAATGAAGGGTCTCCGGATTGTGATCTACCAAATAAGCCCACTGAGTAAATCGGCCCGTTTTCCCGCTATCAAAAGTCGGAAACTCAACGTTCAGATCCGGGTTTAAGCAACGCTCCGTTGCTTCCCCTGTCACGATATTCATGCGGTACTCCCAGAGTCGCGCATCCATTTTGAGCTCGGCGATATTCTTTGCGGTACGCGCCTCGTCTATCTCGCCCTTGGCATCAAGAGCCGGCATAAAGCGACAAGCAACCATAACAACCTCGTTGCCTTCTTCCCATGCATTGACCGAGTGATATAAAAAACAAGAAGAGAATTCGAACCAGCGGATCGTATCGCGACCGCCAAATCTGGGTATAACGCCAAATCGAGCTGGGGTGTTTGCATCAAATACAATCTTATGACGGCCCGCGGCGTACGCTTCTTCACAGTGCCACACAGGCAAATCATGCAAGATCGAGTAATGCTCTGTAATCGCCATATCATGAGGTAATCGACTGCCTGGCAACTCGATCTCGACATGATGCTTCAGCTTTCGATCTGCGCCGACGACGCCATAACTCATGTGCGGCGCTTGGTGAAAATAATCAAAAAACATCAGTTCGCCGGTGACATCATCGACTTTCGGGTGAGCCGAAAAACCGTATCCGGGTGCCGCGGTATAAGGTGCCGGACCAAGCGTATCGAGTGTGATAGGGTCGAGCAGATAAGGTTCTCCCGCTAAGTACCAGCTGGCAACCGCTACCCCTGCATGCCCAATCACATCGGTGTTAGCCGTATCTTTCATGGGACGCTCAGGCGACTCTTTATAGGACGACATAATACCCCAATACTCAGATTGGTCGGTTTCGGACTCTTTCAGCCAACCACTCGTTCGAACCCATTTATTGCGGATAGTGACCTTGCCCTCTTGGAAGTGGGCGTTAAAGAGCATCCCATCCCCATCAAAAGGGTGATGCATTGACTTAGGCTCGAAGCGCTGATCAGGGCCATTGCGCAGATAAACGCCCGTAAGATCAGTCGGCAAACAACCCTCGATGGGCAGATCCTGTAATACCTGCTCATCAAAAACGGGGGCGTAGGCGCCCGTCAAATAGGGTCCATGATCAAATCCAAAGGGTGCTTCATCTTGACGCGATGCCATGCTTTACCTCTTAAAACGGTTCTACTGAGTAAACACAATACCGCATAACAGTTCACTTATACAAGTATCTGACCGGCATCAGCGAGTACTTTAGACGAGATGCTCGAAATCAACTTCGCGCGCCTGCAAACGTCCACAACAATGATCACAGCGCACTTCAGCTTGCAGTGGTTTACCACAGGGTGTGTGAATGACTTCAATAGGCGGACCAGTCCCATCGTTACACCAGCGATCACCCCATCGAAGGAGCGTCATAAAATAAGGGAATAAGTCAGCCCCCTTCGCGGTCAGATGGTACTCATAACGTAACACCGACGGGCGATACGGTTTTTTATACAGCACGCCGTGATCGACTAAGCGCTTTAAGCGATCCGACAGGATATTGGTTGCGACCGGTAGCTCTTGATTGAATTCCTCGAAACGGTGCAACCCATGATAAGCGAGCGCGATAATATTAGAGGTCCAGCGATCGCCAAGTAGCTCCGTTAAATTTCGATACAGCGCTTTACCACCGGACTGGTCGGCAATTGTCTTACTCGCCCTGCGACGGGTCTTGATAGCGCGAAGATCGCGCCCTGCTCCGGGCCCGGGTGCATAACTGACGTCAGTCCATGCTACTGGTAATTCACAGTGTGCACAGACCATCTCTGGCCAAAACGAGTGCCCACAAACCGAGTGAGTGAGATCTATGCTATCGAGTTGTGGATGTGAGTAATACTGGCGTTCCCAAACAATCGCCATCAAGGCATTGTCGTAGAGCTCCATTGATTTTTTCGTTAGTCGATAAACGGGGACCCGCGCATCGGGGCCGACCGCCTTTTTCAAACATCCAATCTGCTGCAGCCATTCGAGTCGGTTCGACAAGATACCCCGCGACGCACCGGTCGCCGCGAGCATGTCTCCGAACGTATTGATACCCCAAAAAATCTCTTGCAAGATCAGGATGGTCCACATATCACCGATTTGATCGAGCGCTCGATTGATTGAACTGGCTCTCGTTTCAATACTGGGAGAGATCTCCGCCCCAGACACCGTGACTTCGGGTGTTTGCATTATTGAATTATTCCCATATCAGTCTTACTATGAAACCTTTCACTAGAGCGCGCCCTTTTATGACACACCCCGCACTTCCCATCATACAGGCGCCAATGTTCCTGCTTTCTGGACCCGAAATGGTCATCGCCAGTGCGAAGGCCGGCATCATCGGATCTTTCCCAACACCAAATACTCGCACCGCTGATGAGCTAGAGCAATGGCTAATCACAATTACTACTGCGCTGACTGCTCCGGAGCACCGCCAGTCTTGGGCGATTAATCTGATTATGCACCCCTCCTACCCGCGCCGCGAAAGCGATCTGGAACTTGCTGTACGTTATCGAGCACCCATCGTGATTACTGCCCTAGGAAGTCCAAAGGATGCTATCGAGGCAGTGCACAGCTATGGTGGCAAAGTGTATGCCGATGTCATTACTCTCGATTTTGCCAAGAAAGCCGCTGCCGCTGGCGTTGATGGCTTAGCGCTGGTCTGTGCGGGCGCAGGCGGCCATACGGGCTTTTTATCACCCTTCGCCTTCATCAAAGAAGTACGCTCATTCTTCAGTGGTGATCTTATTCTGTCCGGGGCCATTAGCAGTGGCGAAGCGATCCACGCGGCACAAGTCATGGGCGCTGACTATGTTTATATGGGTACGCGGTTCATTGCGACACAAGAAAGTATGGCGGCCGATCCCTACAAAAAAATGGTCGTTGCCTCTAACTTAAGCGATATTATAACGTCTGATGCAGTCACCGGCGTAAAGGCGAATTGGCTGCGAGCCAGCCTGCAACAAGCAGGATTTGACCCCGATAATATGCCACCCGCCGCCGATATCAATTTTGCCCAAGCTGGCATCGACGCAAAACGCTGGCGCGACATCTGGTCAGCAGGACAGGGGGTAGGTCATATCACCAAAGAAGAATCCATCGAGCAGGTCGTAGCTGTGCTGCGTCAAGAGTATCAGACTTCAGTAAACCACTGGCAGAGACAATCACTATGAGCACATCCAACATTTACATCCTCGGTGGAGAACAAACCGATTTTGCCCGCAATTGGGCTCGTGAAGGCCTAGAGGTCTTTGATGTCTTTAAGGAGGTCTTCGAGGCTGCGGTGTCGCAAGCCAATATTGCACCTGCGGACATCGACGTAGCGCATGTGGGTAATTTTGTCGGTGATTTATTCAATGGCCAAGGCCTGTTGGGCGGATTTTTCGCTGAGGTGTATCCTGAAATGATCGGCATCCCGACCAGCAGACACGAGGCCGCGTGCGCTTCGGGTTCAATCGCCCTGCTCGCAGCTATGCGGGATATCGAAGCCGGGCATTATCACCTAGCCGCCGTGCTCGGTATCGAGCAAATGCGCAATGTCGATGGAAAAACGGGCGCTGAGTATCTTGGCGCAGCCACCTGGAAAGGCCACGAGGCCTCAGCTTGCGACTATCCATGGCCGCACCAATTTGACCTGCTGACGCAAGAGTACCAAAAGCGCTACGGCATCAATACGGATCACCTTAAAACGATTGGCAAGATTAATTTTACCAACGCGCGCGCTAACATGAAGGCACAGACACGCGACTGGATCATTGCCGATGATGCCTTTGCAGACGATGATACTTTGAATCCCGTGATCGAGGGCTTAGTCCGAAAACTCGACTGCGGACAAATTACCGATGGCGCCGCCTGTGTCATCTTAGCCAGTGAAACCGCGGCCAGAGCCTACGCAGAACGAACCGGCCAGACTTTAAAAGATCTACCGCGAATCAAAGGCTGGGGACACAAATCAGCGCCCATCAGTCTGGCTTCAAAACTCTCTGCGAGCCGGAACAGCGACTATATTTTTCCGCACGTAGCGGCATTGGCACAAGACGTATTAAAGCGTGCAGACCTGAAGAAAATCACTGATCTCGACGGCTTAGAGACCCACGATTGCTTCACAATCACCGAATACATGGCGATCGACCATATCGGGCTCACCGCGCCAGGCCAAAGCTATCGCGCAGTCGAAGAAGGTCGAATCGCCAAAGACGGTGATTTCCCAATCAACGCCAGCGGAGGCTTGATTGGATTGGGGCATCCCGTCGGTGCGACGGGCGTTCGGATGTTACTGGACTGCGCCAAACAAGTCACAGATCGAGCAGGCGCTCAGCAGATCGCCAATGCTCGCAACATGGCGACCTTTAACTTAGGTGGTAGCACCACGACCTGCGCTTCCTTCATTGTCGGGCGGGATTCGTGAATCACGCCTTCGTTTATGATGCCATCCGCTCAGCGCGCACGAAGGCGAAACCCGAGGGTGGGCTAGCAGCACTGATGCCGATGGAGGTCATGGCGTCATTGTTCGAGACACTCAGAGAGCGAACCGGATTAGATCCTGATCGGATTGAAGACGTCACCCTGGGTTGCGTTACTCAAGCAGTCGATCAAGCCGCAAACATTGCCAAAACGAGTCTTATGGTAGCCGGCTGGCCGGATCATATACCAGGCATTACCGTGAACCGTTTTTGCTCCTCGGGCTTAGACGCCTGCAATATTGCCGCAATGAAAATCATGACAGGCCAAGCAGACCTTACCATTGGTGGGGGCATCGAAATGATGTCGCGCGTTCCGATGCTCTCCGACAAAGCAACCGCTTTCCATGATCAGAGCTTCGCCCTCAAACATCGCTTTCTGCTGATGGGCGTCGGCGCAGATTTTATTGCTACTCGTTTTAACTGTCGCCGCGAAGATGTTGATAAGATAGCTCTGCTAAGTCAGCAGCGAGCCTCCGCGGCACAAGCAGCAGGCTATTACAGCTCGCTCGTCCCGATTTGGAATCATCACACGCAGCAGACCATTCAGCACGACGAGTGCGTGCGAGACAGCACCACACTCGAATCACTGGGTGCACTTCCACCGGCCTTCGAGCAACTCGGCGCCGCCGGTTCAGATGAACTGCAACTGGCCGAATACCCCGAGTATAGAACGATTCGACATGTGCATACTGCAGGCAACTCACCAGCGATGTGCGACGGCGCCGCGGCTGTTCTGATCGGTAGTGAAGCAGCAGCAAAACAGTTGGGAATTGCGCCGCGCGCCAGAATTGTGCAAGTGTATACGACCTGTGATGATCCCCTAGAAGTTGTTGGTGGCTGCGTCAAGGCGGTCACAGAACTGCTTCACAAACTGAATTTGAAACCGCACCAAATCGATCTGTTTGAGATTCACGAAGCCTTCGCCGCTACCAGTCTCAAACTGGAGCAGCGCCTCGGACTGAACCGATCTGATTACAACGTGAATGGTGGCTGTATCGCTCTGGGTCACCCCATGGGCGCGACTGGTGCCATGATGCTAGGAACTCTGTTAGACGAACTCGAGCGACGGAATCTAAAAACGGGGATTGTGGCCACCAGCGGTGCTGCCGGAACGGGTACAGCAATGCTCGTTGAGCGCTTGTAGCGGATACTCCCCGACACTCATTATCGCTGACGGCTGACCGCTGACCGCTGACCGCTGACCGCTGACCGCTGACCGCTGACCGCTGACCGCTGACCGCTGACCGCTGACCGCTGAGCTTGGCCTCGCGCGGCCACCACTGTCCACTTTTTTTCCGCGACACCAGTGCCCGCGCTGAATTTCACCAGAGTTCATCCTGACCACCAAAACCAAAACCACAATCACGACCGTTATCACTATCACTGTCACAGCACACTTCAAAGCCAATGTGGCGTCTAGCCATCTGCACACAGATGACTTATTCTAAAAGTCATGTTGTGCTGGGGCGTCTGTCGTCGCCAAAGCGAGCCACTCAACTACCAATAATAACGAGATAGGCGCTTTTCGGGCACCGCCATAACGCAAGAGAAAAACTATGATCCTGTCACCTCGTCGAACACTCACTCTGATTGCTATTTACGGTCTTTTGTGGGGCTGCAGCCAGAATACGCCCGACTTGAACAACGATAGCCCTCTATCACGTTCTGACGGATCAGCTCCCAATCAATTGCTGCCGATCAATCCAGAAATTCTGACGCTCAAACCGCAACCCAACAAGGATCGCAATGCCTATTTTGGCGACCTGCACGTACACACTGGCTATAGCTTCGACGCATACGCGTTCGGGACGATCGCAACACCCTACGACGCCTATCGCTTCGCCAAGGGTCAGCCTTTACAGCATCCCGCAGGCTATGAAGTACAGCTACAACAGCCACTCGACTTTTATGCCGTAACAGACCACGCGATGTTCATGGGTGTCGTGCAAGCGGGTGCGGATACCTCGACGGTGTTCTCAAACTACGCGGTCGCCAAACCCCTGCATAACATCAACGCGCCGGATAATTACAGTCAGATGAGTGTGATCTCTCGGAGCCAAGCTTTCGCAACGTTTATACCGACCTTACTGGCCGATATCGCTGCGGGTCGCGTCGATACAGAAGTGACAGAAACCATTACTAAGTCGGCCTGGCGAGACGCGATTGAAGCCGCCGACCAACACTATTTGCCCGGCAGATTTACGACTTTCGCGGCCTATGAGTACACGTCCTCAACCGACGACCGTGGCAACTTGCATCGCAATGTCATTTTTAAAGCTACCGATCGTCTACCCGCGGTTCCCTTCTCTCGCTTTCACTCGCAAAACCCTGAAGGGCTTTGGGATTGGATGGACGGTCTCCGCGATCAAGGCATCGAAAGCCTAGCCATTCCGCATAATTCCAATGGTTCCAACGGCCAAATGTTCATGCTAACAGATTGGGCTGGAGACCCCATGGACGAGGAATACGCGAGCCAGCGAATGCGCAACGAACCGATCGTTGAAGTGACACAAGTGAAAGGCACCTCTGATACTCATCCAGCATTATCAAAAAATGATGAGTGGGCGAATTTCGAAATCATGCCCTTTCGGGTCGCCACCACTTTACCCAGCGTAGAACCCGGTAGTTATGTTCGAGACGCCTATTTACGTGGCCTGAAAATGCAAGAAACGCAGGGGGCCAATCCCTATAAGTTTGGCCTAGTCGGCGCGAGCGATACCCATGTTGCAGCCAACTCAGACGATGAATCGACTTTCTTTTCGAAGGCAGGGTTACTCGACGGAACACCCGAAAACCGGGGCTCCATTCCAGCCTCATTCGTGAACGGTACTTTACTGCGCTGGTTAGATCCTGACCGACTCACGGAAGTCGATGGCAAAGAATATATCCACAGCTCGTCATTCGAAACTTGGAGTGCCAGCGGCATCGCGGGTGTATGGGCGGAAGAGAATACCAGAGAAGCGATTTACGACGCTTTTCGGCGCAAAGAAACTTTCGCCACCTCTGGCCCTAGAATGAAGATCCGTTTTTTCGCGGGCTATGACTTTGATGCTTCGCTAATCAATTCGCCCACTATGGTTGAAACGGCTTATGAGCGCGGCGTCACCATGGGCGCTGATCTTGAGGCCTCCACCACCGGCAATAGTCCTCAGTTTATCGTGTGGGCGGTGCAAGATACGCTCGCAGCACCACTGCAGCGATTGCAGGTCATCAAAGGGTATATCGCTGATGGCGAGCCCCAAGAGCAGGTTTACGATGTTGCATGTAGCGACGGGCTTACCGTCGACCCCACGACGCACCGGTGTCCTGACAACGGCGCCACCGTAGACTTATCCGACTGCTCGATATCCGCCAACACTGGAGCCAGTGAGCTCAAGACCGTATGGCAGGATCCGGACTTTAAGGCAGAGCAAGAAGCATTTTATTATGTTCGCGTTTTAGAGAATCCAACCTGTCGCTGGTCGACCTGGGACGCGATACGAAACGGCGTAGCGCCCAGATCAGACCTAGCCAAAACGATTCAGGAGCGCGCTTGGTCCTCGCCTATCTGGTATCGAGCCACTCCCAGCGACTAAGGCCGTCAAATCAGCGACGCCGCGCAAGCAGTGCGGCTCTCCTGTGAAACACCCGAGATCATGGTGGTTGCTCACCGCCGTGGTCGATTGTTGGTATCAGAGTGTGCGGAGTAACAAGCCAGCCGCCGTGCTGTAGCCAACGGTCCGACCGGTAACGTTAAAGGACTCATCTAATACGTAATAGCTGGGATACGCTCTGACATTAAATCGCTCTTTAACCTGATTAGAACCCAAATAAACCGGCGCCTCTAAACCGACCTCTGCAACGAACTGTTCCACCTCGGTTTGATTCGCGTAATCCAGAGCAATGACCACCACTTGCACTTTATCAGCATCAAGGTAGTCCAAGTTCCCGATGCTCGCGCGGCACACTCCGCACCAGGGCGCGAAAAAATAGAGTAAGGTCGGACGGTTCACATCGGGCTGAATAGTGACTACCTCGGACGATAGGCTAACAACTGCAAAGCCAGGCTCTGCCTCACTGCCACTCAACATATCTCGCGTGTGCCAGGCATTCACTGCCCACACTGCGGCGAGCACGACAAGGGTGTCACGCGTCCATCGCAGCCATCGAGAGGTCAAAAATCGGGTCATCTACGTCTACCAACCGTGCAATATCAGTGGTGTTATTGTGTTACTGCCAGTGTCTCGATACAACCCGTTTTAGAAGCTTCGGGCTGTGAAGATACACACCAGCGCCCTCATATTGTGATGAGTGCCAAAGATGTACTTCAAAGAGAGGGGGCGCCATCCATGAGTTGTTCACAGAGATTCAGCCACACCTGAGCACCGGCTGACAATTCTCGCTGCCTTAAAGTCGCGATATAAAAGCGCCGTGACAACTGCGCATCAAATGGGGTCGCGAGCGCTACCAGAGCGCCGGAATCAAGATGACTCTGCAAAACCTTCTCTGACAAGCAACCAATCCCAAGACCGGATTCGACCGCCTTCTTGATTTGCTCGTTGTGGCGGAACTCGAGATAAACGGGCCGCTGCGAGCCCACGCCATCGAGTGCTTTATTAAAGGTTTGGCGAGCACCTGAATCTGGCTCCCTCAGAATCCAACGCTGCGCATCAATCTGGGATACCGCTAACCGACCCGACGGGGCGAGAGGATGCGCTGGGCTGCAGAACACGACCAGCTGATCCTCGATCCAATCACGCCACTCGACACGCCGGTCTGATCCGGGCGCCTCTACCATTGCCACCTCTATTTCTGCATTCAACAGCTGGGCAATAATTTCAGGAGAATTACCCGAATTCAGTTCTATATTGGCGTTGGGAAATCGAGCCAAGTAATGGCCATACCAATTAATCGCCAGGTGATTGGCAATCGTATAACTCGCCCCAATACGGAGGTGCCCTTGATCTTTGAAACCCTTCAGATCGGCATCAATTGCCTTGGCTAAGTCTAACAAGCGCAGGGCATCTACTCTGAGTTTTCGACCCAATACGTTCAACTCTAACCGCTTGCCGATGCGATCGAACAATGTCACGCCATAGTAGGTCTCTAGTGTATTGAGTGAGGCGCTCGCGGCAGACTGGGACAAGTTCAAGCTGCTCGCCGCAAGACTGGTATTGCCATGCTCAGCGATCGCTAAGAATACGCGCATGTGTTGCAAAGTCAGTTTCATAGTTTAAGCCTCGCTACTCGGGATATTTAACCATAAAAACTGGTTAACTAAATAAAAAAAACCGCTTCAACAGTTTAATGGGTCAGCGTACAGTACGCGCTTCTGAGCTATTCACGAGACACCCAATCATGACTGAACAAAAAGCGACCAACGTACACTGGCACGCAGGTACTGTAACGCAACAGGATCGCCACACTTTGCTCCAGCAAAAAGGCGCCACACTCTGGTTCACCGGTCTTTCAGGTAGCGGTAAAAGCACGATTGCAGTGGCGGTAGAGGCCGAGCTGTTCAAGCGTAACAAGCTCAGCTACCGTCTTGATGGCGATAATATTCGCATGGGTATCAACAAGAATTTAGGGTTTTCGGATCAAGATCGCACCGAGAATATTCGACGCATTGGTGAGGTTTCAAAACTGTTTGTCGATGCGGGTCTTATTACACTGTCGAGCTTTATCAGTCCCTTCAGAGAAGATCGCGATCAAGTGCGGCAACTTCATGCTGATGCCGGCTATCCCTTTATCGAAATATTTGTCGACTGCTCGCTCGAAGAAGCCGAAAAACGAGATCCAAAGGGCCTCTATGCCAAGGCACGTGCTGGCGAAATCAAACACTTCACCGGTATCGATTCCGCGTATGAAGCACCTGAAAAACCAGAGATTCATCTGCACACAGATACCACTTCGCTCGAACAAGAAGTCGAACTGATTATTCAATACTTACTCGAACACGGCTTGATTACGCCCTAAGGAAAACAGCTCACCATGATAAAACCGCACGGTTCTACCCAACTCAACAGTCTGTATATCGAGGATGCGACAGAACGCGCAGCCCAGCTCAAGCGTGCTGAAACTTTGCCGAGCCTACTGCTCAATTCAGCGGCCGCAGCCAATGCCGTGATGCTCGGTGCCGGCTACTTTAATCCACTCTCAGGCTACATGAACTTGGAGGATGCTCTGAGCGTTGCCGAGTCTATGCACACCACCGCGGGCTTGTTCTGGCCGATTCCGATTTTGAATTTGACCCACGCCGCCGACGGAATCAAAGTTGGCGATGAGGTCGCTCTGCGCGACCCCAATCAGGCAAACCATCCTGTTATGGCGACCTTGATTGTCGAAACAGTCGAGACCGTGACGGTAAACCAATTAGAAACAATGGCTCAGCATATTTTTGGAACGTTCGACCCAAATCATCCGGGCGTGGCCACCTTTTTGGGATTGGGCAACACACTGCTGTCAGGTTCAGTACAAGTTCTAAGCTACAGTTATTTTGCCGATGACTTCCCGGATACTTTCCAAACCGCGCGCCAGATCCGTGAAGACATTCAGCGCCGGGGATGGGAAACAGTGGTTGCCTTTCAAACTCGCAACCCGATGCATCGCGCGCACGAAGAGCTCTGCCGAATGGCGATGGAAAGGCTCGATGCCGATGGCTGTGTGGTCCACATGTTACTCGGTCAGTTAAAAGCCGGCGACATTCCTGCCGATGTTCGCGACGCCTGTATCCGTAAAATGGTTGAGGTCTACTTTGCGCCCAATACGGTAATGGTCTCTGGCTACGGCTTTGACATGCTCTACGCCGGACCGCGTGAAGCCGTCTTGCACGCCATCTTCCGCCAGAATATGGGGGCTACCCACCTTATCGTGGGTCGTGACCATGCCGGTGTTGGGGACTACTACGGCCCCTTCGATGCGCAAACCATTTTTACGCAAGTTCCCAAAGGCGCGCTGGAAATCCAAATCTTCAACGCAGACCACACGGCTTACTCTAAGAAGTTAGATCGTGTGGTAATGATGAATGAAGCGCCGGATCACACGCCTGAAGACTTCATCTTGCTCTCGGGCACCAAGGTGCGAGAGATGCTTGGGAATGGTATCGCACCTCCACCGGAGTTCTCTCGTCCTGAAGTAGCAGAGATCTTGATCCAGCACTACCAGCTGACAGAATAGTCTACCTGAGGGATAGGCACTATCGAACTCAGGATCCATGGGGAGCACGTCAGCGCCACCCTGGATCCTCGATTTCCGGCATATCTTCGGGGCTGGTCAAGGCGCGCAGTTCTTTCGAGCGCCACCATGCCCAAACGCTTACACCAACAGTGCACAGAGCACCCGTTACCACCGCAGGCACCACACCAAGCCAAGCCGCCGAGACACCACCACGCAAATCGCCGAGCTCGTTCGATGAGGCAATAAATAAAGAGTTCACAGCATTCACACGGCCTCTGAGCGCATCGGGTGTAGCGAGATGAATAATACTGGTGCGAAGAATCACACTGACCATATCCGCCGCGCCGTAGACAAACAAAGCGGCTAAGCTCAACCAATAGGTGTCCGATAAGCCGAATACCAAGATCGAAAGACTAAAAACCAAAAGTGCACCAAACAGGGCTCGACCCGCATGCCCGCCATATCCAAATCGCGCAATGAAACTGCCCGCCAGTACGGAACCCAAAGCGGGCATAGCACGCAAATACCCGAGACCTTCTGGTCCCACCTGCAAAATATCCATCGCGAAAATTGGCAATAGCACCATCACGCTACCCAGCATAATGGCAAATAAATCCACCGTCATAGAAGGGAATACATAAGGGTTACGCCAAACAAAGGCGATACCTAAGACCACATCACGCCACTCTCGTCTGGTGCTCTTAACTGTTTTTGGCTCTCTAATAGCCACCACAGCTATAAATGCCAACACCATGATGCCCGCAATAATCCAATACACCTGAATATCGAACCAACTCACTAAGTAACCCGCCATGAAGGGTCCGGCGGTCATGGCGGTGGTCCAAACCGTGCTTGATACCGAAACTGCGTGCGACAGCTGCTCTTTAGGCACTAAACCCGGCAACATGGATTGAATCGCTGGGCCCACAAAAGCGCGCGCGCATGAATTCAGTAACAGCAGCGCGTAAATCACATTAATGTCACTCACACCATCGCGCAGCCAATAGGCGAGCAGCACATAAACCAGCAGTTGCGTGGTAATCGTGACCTTGAGAACGCGGCGTCTCGGCGCATGATCGACCACCCAGCCTGATACTAGAAACAGAGCCCAAATCGGTAGAATTTGCGTGAGCCCAATCAACGCCAGATCTAGCGCGCTGCCTGTCGCCTCATAAATATGCCATCCCACCGCCACTGCGAGACTCGTTACAGCCAGACTCAAGCAGACGCGCAGTATCAGATACAAGACGAAATCACGGTTGTGTAATAGCGGGCTAGACATCGACATGACGAGCAAATCCATACGAGAGCGGCCAGGCGGCCACTTGCAGCCCGCACAGTAAGCGAGCACGTCCGCTAAATCAACTCCCACAGATATTGGACCAAGGTACACAGCAATACCTGCCAATGTCTCACCAAGGATGCCAGCACTGCAGATTGATTCTCGCTACTTAAGTCTGGGCAGAAGCCAGAGCCTGATGACCAAGATATCACCGAGGCTAGAATTTGCTGCCGATCCGCTTTACAGTCGAGTCCGGACTAGAACTGACATCGGAGACCCCATGCCAACCATCGGAACCCCATTTTCGAATACAGCGACCAAGGTATTACTGTGCGGAGCGGGAGAGCTTGGCAAAGAGGTAGCCATAGCATTGCAACGGTTGGGCGTCGAAGTCATCGCTTGCGACCGCTACGCCAATGCCCCGGCTATGCAGGTGGCAGATCGAAGCCACGTATTTTCTATGCTCGATGGCGCTGAATTACGTCGCGTGATTACGCTCGAACAACCCGACTTCATTGTTCCTGAAATCGAAGCGATCGCCACCGACACGCTGGTAGCACTCGAAGAGGAAGGTTTCACGGTGGTGCCGTCGGCGAGAGCTGCTCAGCTCACTATGAATCGCGAGGGTATACGCACCTTAGTAGCCGACACACTCAAACTACCCACCTCTGAGTACCGCTTTGCTGATAACTACCAAGATTATTGTGGCGCGGTCGAGTCTATTGGCTACCCCTGCCTCGTCAAGCCGATTATGAGTTCGTCAGGAAAAGGGCAAAGTCTGTTACACACACCAGATGATCTTGAGCGGGCTTGGCAATACGCCCAGGAGGGTGGCCGGGCCGGCGCCGGTCGCGTCATCATTGAAGGCTTCATTGACTTCGACTACGAGATCACCTTGCTCACGGTTCGACATCAGGCTGGAACCTCATTTTGCCCACCCATTGGGCATCGTCAGGCGAACGGTGATTACCAAGAATCGTGGCAACCGCAGGCGATGTCTGCTGCTGCCTTACAGCGCTCTCAGGACATTGCCCTAACTGTTACGGATGCACTTGGGGGCTATGGGCTATTTGGCGTTGAACTGTTTATCAAAGGCGATTCGGTTTGGTTTAGCGAAGTCTCGCCACGCCCCCACGATACTGGCATGGTGACGCTCATCTCGCAAAATCTGTCGGAATTTGAATTGCACGCCAGAGCATTTCTGGGGCTCCCAATACC
>CBFHJC010000038.1:0-15710 GCA_965656045.1 Aequoribacter sp. | reverse complement strand
CCATTTCTTCAAGTCGAGTCACTGCTCCTTGTAAGCGTTCCGCATTCACGTCTAACAACGCAAATTGAGCCCCTTTTGCCACCAGTCCCTCAGCCATACTTAAACCCAGACCTTGGGCTCCCCCAGTAATTGCTATCACCTTGCCACGTAAATCCATAACCGTCCCTGCGCTTGAAAAATCAGCATTATACCCGATAAATAGAGTCAAAGGCCTTAGTGCAATCGTGGTCGGGTTTGCTACAGTGGGCGTCACAGAGGATAAATTATGCCATTGCTACTGCTCGCCCTGCCCTTCTTAGAATTAATGACCTTGATCGAACTGGGAAGCGCCATCGGGAGTTTCAACACCATCGCCTATGTCATACTCACGGCGATACTGGGCACGGCCTTACTCAAACGGCAAGGCATTGCAATACTTCAAAAAATGCATCAGGCGCGAGCATCTGCTTTGGGAGCGAGCCAGCAATGGTTCAGAGACGAATTCGCCATCGCACTCAGCGCCATGCTTCTGATGATACCGGGTCTAGTTACCGACTTACTTGCTTTAATCGTGGCCATCGGGCCACTCCGGCGCAGCTGCCTTCAGATTTTTGGTTTTGCGCCCACAACACCGCCGCCGGAGCCCTCGCGACCCCGTGATCGACAGATTCTAGAAGGCGAGTATGAAGTTAAAGAATCGTCGAAAGAGCCCTGAGAAGGCAGAATCGCGACTCATTATAACCTCCTCACTCACCCTCTTTTTCACCACTTTGCTGCCGCAAGACATCGCCGCTAGCACTCTTCACATTAGAGTGCCAAATACCCCTTGAATTTTATTTGAACGCCCCAATATAGAACGCAGCCCTGATAGAAGGGTGCCTAAAACATCAGATTAGTGGAGATTGACATCAATGAAAATCCGTCCCTTGTACGACCGTGTGGTCGTTCGTCGCAAAGAAGAGGAAGAGAAAACAGCTGGTGGGATCTTGCTACCTGGCTCAGCGAAAGAAAAGCCGAATCAAGGCGAAGTCGTTGCGGTCGGTAATGGCAAAATTCTCGATAGCGGAGAGACACGCCCTTGCGCGGTCAAAGTCGGCGACACCGTTGTATTCGGGCAGTATGCCGGAAGCAACACCATCGACGTTGACGGTGAAGAACTCATCATTATGAATGAAAGCGAGATCTACGCAGTCGTAGAGTAAGCGCATTTCGTTAACACACTCAAAGTCAAGGAACAGTATCATGGCAAAAGAAGTAGTATTTGGTGATAAAGCGCGACAGCGCATGCTCAAAGGCGTCAACATCTTAGCAGACGCAGTGAAAGCAACTCTCGGCCCCAAAGGTCGCAATGTTGTGCTCGACAAATCGTTTGGAGCGCCCACAGTAACAAAAGACGGTGTATCCGTTGCCAAAGAAATTGAACTGAAAGACAAGCTCGAGAACATGGGCGCACAGATGGTGAAAGAGGTGGCATCACAAGCCTCTGATGTTGCCGGAGACGGAACCACTACAGCGACCGTTCTTGCACAATCAATTCTTAATGAAGGCTTAAAGTCAGTCGCTGCCGGCATGAACCCAATGGATCTCAAGCGCGGTATCGATAAAGCGATTGCAGCGGCAGTAGAGCAAATCTCAGCTGCAGCGATTCCATGTACTGACAAGAAATCAATCGCTCAGGTAGGCACAATTTCTGCAAACAGCGATAGCCAAGTCGGTGACATCATTGCTGACGCAATGGAAAAAGTCGGCAAAGAAGGCGTTATCACGGTTGAAGAAGGCACCGGTCTACAGAACGAACTGGACGTTGTCGAGGGTATGCAGTTCGACCGCGGCTATTTGTCGCCTTACTTCATCAACAACCAAGACAACATGAGCGTCGAAGTCGATTCTCCTTATCTTCTTTTGGTGGATAAGAAAATCTCTAACATCCGCGAGCTCTTACCATTGCTAGAGCAAGTTGCGAAGGCCTCTAAGCCTTTAGTGATCATTGCGGAAGACGTTGAAGGCGAAGCGCTGGCTACTCTGGTAGTCAACAATATGCGCGGTATCGTGAAGGTTGCTGCGTGTAAGGCACCTGGCTTCGGCGACCGTCGCAAAGCGATGTTGCAAGATATCGCCACGCTATCTGGTGGTGTCGTAATTTCTGAAGAAGTCGGTCTCGACCTGGAATCAGCGACACTTGAGCACCTGGGTACTGCGAAGCGTGTGACTATGGACAAAGACAACACGACTATCATTGACGGTGCGGGTGATGCAGCGGCGATTCAATCACGAGTCAAAGAGATCCGCGTTCAGATCGAAAATACGTCTTCGGACTATGATCGTGAAAAGCTCCAAGAGCGTGTCGCGAAACTGGCTGGCGGTGTAGCCGTCATTAAAGTCGGTGCTGCTACCGAGATGGAAATGAAAGAGAAGAAAGCGCGTGTTGAAGATGCTCTGCACGCAACAAGAGCGGCTGTCGAAGAAGGCGTTGTAGCGGGTGGCGGTGTTGCACTTGTGCGCGCGCTTACTGCAATTCAGGGCCTGACAGGGGATAACGAAGATCAGACTCACGGTATCAATGCGGCACTGCGCGCGATGGAAGGTCCACTGCGCCAGATCGTAACCAACGCTGGTGATGAAGCCTCTGTTGTACTCGATAAAGTGAAGTCAGGCGAAGGCAACTTCGGCTATAACGCCGCGACTGGCGTTTATGGCGACATGATCGAGATGGGTATTCTAGACCCAGCCAAAGTGACACGAACTGCATTGCAAGCTGCGGGCTCTGTCGCCGGGTTGATGATTACTACTGAAGTGATGATCACCGACGCTGCAGAAGAAGGCGGATCTGGTAACAGCATGCCTGATATGGGCGGCATGGGTGGTATGGGTGGCATGGGCGGCATGATGTAAGCCCCCCGACCCACGAAATGAAAAAGCCCGTCGATCACCATCGGCGGGCTTTTTTTTATCTAGTGGGCTGCTGCAAAAGTATAGCCTCAGCCCATCTGAGAAACGTTGTTACGACTTGAAAGTAAAGTCTGCAAACACATCTCGCAGCGTCGTTTTCTGAATTTTACCGGTCGCTGTGTGTGGCATATCTTCAATGAATTCTACCGCATCTGGGGTCCACCACTTGGCGATCTTGCCATCAAACCACTCGGTAATTTCTTCAGCGGTTAAATCCGCACCGTTGGCTCCACGCACAATAATCAGTAATGGTCGCTCACCCCATTTGTCGTGGTGTCTGCCAATAACGGCGGCCTCAGCAACTTTGGGATGATCCGTTGCAACGTTTTCAACGTCGATCGACGAGATCCACTCACCTCCAGACTTAATGACATCTTTAGTGCGATCGGTAATCGCGATATATCCTCTGGGGTCGATGGTAGCCACATCACCCGTCTCAAACCAGCCATCCGCGGTGTGCGCCGAACTGCTGTCTAGCTTGTAGTAAGCACTGCAAATCCAAGGGCCGCGGACATGCAAAGAACCAAATGCGACGCCATCCCAAGGCAACTCTTCGCCATTGTCATCGGTGATTTTGACATCAACCCCAAACACAGGACGCCCCGCTTTAAGTCTTAATTTAGCGTAGTCACCTGGGCTCAGCTCGTCGCGAATATTAATGCTGGCATTGGTACTCCCCAGCGGGCTCATCTCTGTCATTCCCCAACCGACTCGAGTTTCAACACCATAAGTATCGAAATCTTCCATGATCGATAAGGGGCATGCAGAGCCACCGACAATCACGCGCTTCAAACTCTCGATGCGTAATCCTGACTGTTTCAAGTAATTGATGAGACCCAGCCAAACAGTAGGTACGCCAGCTGAAAAGGTCACCTGCTCTTCATTAATAAGAGCGGCGAGCGTGGCGCCATCGCCCATTTTGTTGCCCGGCATCACCATTTTGGCGCCGACCATGGGGCATCCGTAGGGTAATCCCCACGCATTCACATGAAACATGGGCACGATCGGAAGAATGGTGTCGGACTGACCGATACCCATCACATCCGGCATCATGCCTGAATAAGCATGCAGAATTGTCGATCGGTGCGAGTACAGAACGCCTTTCGGATTACCTGTAGTACCCGATGTATAGCAGAGAGCACAGGCGGTGTTCTCGTCGAGTTCAGGCCATACAAAATCACTCTCCGCCGAATCCACCAGAGCTTCGTAACAAATCGCATTGGGAAGACTTGTATCCGGCATCAATTCAGCCGTGGTCATTACGATGTAGCCTTTGACGCCCGGACAGTGCTCGGCAATCTGCTCGACCAACGGGACAAAATCAAGATCCAAAAATACGTACTGATCATTGGCGTGATTGATAATGTAAATCAGCTGTTCGGGAAACAGTCTCGGATTGATAGTATGCGTCACGTAACCCGAGCAGCTCACCGCATAATAAGTTTCGAAATGACGGTAATCATTCCAGCCCAAAGTGGCAATATTGTCACCTTGTTGCAAACCCCATGCTTGCATGGCGCTCGCCAGCTGATTCGCGCGCTTGAAGGCGTCGCGATAGGTGTAACGGTGGCGGGGATTATCCCGTGTAACTGAAACGATTTCTGCATCACCATTGACCCGACTACCATGCTCGATAATCGTTTTTAGATTCAGCGGCATGTTCATCATCAATCCGTTCATTTCGACTCCTTATGATATTTTTATGCGAACAACTGGGCGTTACTGTAGCAGTGACCAACGTCCTGAGGAACCCTCGCAGACTCGGTTTTCCTCAACCAACTTGATCAAATGTGCATGCAAAGAAAGCTTCGCCATAGGATGAAGACTGCTATCAACATCATCGTAAACACGCAGCACCAATTCTGCCAAGGTGCTCGGGCCCAGCTCGGTAAGCGCCGCGACCACTTTCGCCTCGCGCTTCAAGCGGTGCGCTACGAGCCAGCGAATCACTTCCTCGGGAGATGCCATCAGATCACCATGTGCGGGCGCGATAGCACTGAGCGGACGCTCTAGCAATTTTTGCAGTGACTCAATGTAATCTTTCATATTGCCACTGGGCGGAATGATCACGACGGTAGAGCCATTCATAATGTGGTCACCAGCAAACACAATTTGCTCTTGCTTCAGATAAAAGCAGTAGTGATTGCCTACGTGACCCGGGGTATGGATTGACTCGATGGTTATCTCGTCCGTGGCCACCGTAAATTGCTCATCGATCTCTATTTGAGGCTGGAAGCTTTGATCGTTGAATTGATCTGACGGAGGGGAAGCACCGATTAACACCCCGCCACTACGCGCTGCCAAAACTGCGGCGGCTGGCGAGTGATCCATGTGCGTATGCGTGCAAAGAATCCACTCGATACACCCATTAGCCGCATCAAGAATAGCCTCGACGTGAGAATCAATGGCGGGGCCCGGGTCAATCACTGCGATCTGATCGCGCCCGATCAAATAGGTATTAGTGCCGGCGCCCGTCATCGGCCCCGGGTTAGGTGCGGTAATTCTCCGGATTAGTGGTGACAACTCATAGGCAACACCTGGCTCAAACATCGGCTGACACCAGATTCGCAATTTCGACGACCGGATCGACCTCAGCATCATAATCGACACCATCGACCTCAAAGCCAAACAGCTGCAGGAACTCTCGTTTATAGCCCGCAAAGTCTGACAAGGTTGCCAAATTATCGGATTCTATTTGTGCCCACAGATCAGCGACCTCAGCCTGCACTTGCGGGTCTAGTTCAAGCGCATCAGCTCGCAATCGCCCGGCTTCGTCGTAGGAGGGTGCCTCTGCATACAGACCATAACGAAACAAGTGCTGAATCTGCTCGATGCAGCCTTCATGGGTGCCTCTTGCCTTCATCACTTTGAAAAGAATGGCCAAATAAATTGGCATTGCAGGAATCGCGGCGCTCGCTTGAGTGACAACTGCTTTTAAAACTGAGACCCGGGCATCTCCGTCGCGGGCTGCAAGTTGCTGGCGAATATCAATAACACGTTTATCAAGATCTTTTTTCGCAGCACCAATAGTGCCGTGCCAATAAATATCCCAGGTAAGCTTGTCACCAATATACGTATAGGCCGTCGTTTTCGCCCCCGGTGCGAGCACACCCGCTTGATCGAGCGCGTCAATCCACATCTGCCAATCCTCACCGCCCATGACCGCCACAGTATCAAGCGTTTCTTGTTCGGTGGCCGGCTCCAAACGAAATTCTTGAACCTGCTCTTTATCGGTATTGACCCCTTTCTGAACGCATGGAGCACCGATGGGCTTGAGCGTCGACGAATACACGACACCTGTTTTTGGATGCACTCGTCGCGGTGCGGCAAGCGAATAAATGACTAAGTCGATCTGCCCGAAATCTTCGCGAATCGTGTCAATCGCTATCTGCTTGATCTCGTCTGAAAAGGCATCACCATTAATACTCTTCGCATAGAGGCCTGCTTCTTGAGCCTGCTGGTGGAAGGCTGCAGAATTATACCAACCTGCCGTGCCCGGCTTTTTTTCGGTACCGGGCTTCTCGAAGAAAATACCGAGCGTACTGGCACCACAACCGAATGCAGCTGTAATTCTTGACGCGAGTCCATAACCTGTCGACGCACCAATCACCAGTACGCGGAGCCCACCCTCACTGATGGCTCCCTGCGCCTGGGTATACTCAATTTGGCGACGCACATTCGCAGCACAGCCCTCTGGATGGGTGGTCGTACACAGAAACCCGCGTACTTTTGGCTTGATCACCATAGACTCGTCCTTGTCGAAATTAATGAGAAATACTGAACGTTGGGAAGTCTATCACAGCACCCGATAAGCCGTTAAATCCTTGAGTTCGAGCGCTAATTCTCGTTCAATGTGAGGCTGATCTCTCGGAGTCGATTCATGACCTCACCTTTACTTGTTGCGACCAATCCAAGCTGGACAGACACCGTCATCGACAATTTTGATGCCTTCCTGCTTGACCATGCTGCAGCGGAAAAGAAAGCCTCGGGAATGGCTGTGTCAATGCTGTCTCATTATCCTGACAAAACAGAGCTCGTGCGGACCATGGCCGACCTCGCAGTAGAAGAACTCGTGCATTACCGCGAAGTGGTTAAATGGATTCACTCACGCGGCTTAATCACACAGGCAGACCAGAAAGATCCCTACGTTGTGGCATTCCGAGAAACTCTCAGAAAAGGACAAGATCTCTACTTCATGGATCGTCTGCTCATTGCCAGTATCATCGAAGCACGAGGTGCCGAGCGATTTCAGCTCGTCGCTGACGCACTAGAGGAGCCGGGGCTGAAGCAGTTCTACAGCTCTATCGCGCGATCTGAAGAGCGACACTACGAGACTTTCCTCAATCTTGCCTATTTATACCTTCCCCAACCCGAGGTTGATGATCGCTGGCATGAATTGCTCGCCATCGAAGCTGAGCTGGTGCAGTCGATTCCTATCCGTGCAGCACTGCATTGAATGCACCCCACCAAGTCAATTATCGAGCAGTACCTCAACCACTATGCAGAGAAGGGTCTACCCAGTGCCCCGACCAACAGGCGCTGGCGTTTTGTATTGGTCATCCCTCTTTATAACGAATCTGATGATTGGATCAACGCTTTAAGCACATTCAGCGATCTCCTTGTGATTGCTGTAGTGAATCATCCCACGGGTGCCTCGCCCCAGCACAATCAATCACAAGTTAAGCGTCTGAGAGACCGTTACGGCGGGGTTAAAGTCAGTCCTCACCATGAGTTGCTGTCACTAGATGTGGCAACCAACCGACACATCCTGATCATTCACTGTAGCCGCAAAGAAGAGGGGTTACCGGCTGAGCACGGCGTTGGCCTAGCGCGCAAAATCGGCGCCGATACCGCACTGCTCTGGTGTCATGAGGGTGCTATCACAGGGCCCTGGATCGCAATGACCGATGCCGATGCACAACTACCCACAGAGTTTTTTACCCATTTAGATCGTTACTCTGCAAGCGCTGCCGCTGCGGTTCACAGTTTCCGTCATGGCCAAGCCGAGACCCAAGAGCAACAGCTCGCTATGACGCTGTATGAACTCAGATTACATCAATACGTTGCTGGGCTAATTCGCGCAAATTCACCTCATGCCGTGCACGCCATAGGCAGCTGTATCTCGGTCACAACAACGGCGTATGCTCGAGTGAGAGGGATTCCCAAGCGCCCTGCCGGGGAGGACTTTTATTTACTCAATAAACTCCTCAAAGTGGGTCCAGTCCCAACTATTCAAGCGAACGCCCCGATCCAACTCGAGCCTCGATTGTCTCAACGGACACCATTCGGCACGGGCCGAGCTCTGCGGGATCTCTTGGTTGAATCTGATCCGCATACCGTGCCACTCTTCTATGCGCCAAGTGCGTTCGAAGAACTGGCCTTACTGTTAAGCAATTTAGCGATGGGAGCGCGCAGCCAGGAGGCACTCATCGTCGGGCTCTCTACAGACACCAAGCGTGGTTTGAAACAGCTGGGATTGGAAAAAGCGTTAGCGCACTGTGAGCGACAGAGCAACAGTGTCGCGCAGTTCCAAAAACAATTTCACACGTGGTTTGATGGCTTTAGGACACTGAAGTTCATTCACACTACCTGTGGCGAAAAACCCCACAAGATCAGTTTCTATGACCTAGTGCGAGAACTGGATGAACCTCGCAAATCACCGCTCGATCTCATGCAACATTATCGTCGACTCTGTTATTCCACCCTTATTGATGATTGGGAAGATTGGTCAACCAGATCGACTGATACGCTTGGAGCGTCACCGCCTGATTGCGATCTAGGTGGTCATCACCAGAAATAAGATCGACCCAATACGGCTCTACTAAATTCAAGTCGGCAAGGTGGACCGTTTGGCTCGTATTGGTGATATTGAACAAACAAAAAATACGCTGCCGGGCATCGAGGCTTTCTCTCCAAAATCCAAAAACGGCGGGATTTAGATGCAGCAGAAACTGCGCCGCGTTAGGATGAAATGCGGCTTGCCGCTGTCGAATGGCGAGCAAAGCCGTCAATGCCGATAACATCTTTGCATGGCTCGACTCAGTGTCCTCTAACGCTGCGGCCAGCTCAGCTTCCAGCCACTGCCTGCGATTGATGGCGCGGTTATAACCCAAGTGTTCCAAGCGTGCCAGGTCGTTGCGTGTCCCGACCAAGCTGTGAATATAGATACCGGGTATGCCCGCCAATGCGAACATAATCGCATGTGCACAACGCATACGGTGAATAACGGTCAAAGGATCGGTATCTAGTGGGTCCAACAAGGCATCAAACAGCGCTATGTTGATTTCATAAACGGACGACTCTCCCCGGTCTGTGCTGCGGCGAGACAGTTTTCCGCCACGGGCTTCCATGGCAGCAATTAGCGTCTGTAACTCTGAATCGTTCAACAACCCCTCTGCAGGCCTCATCCCGATGCCATCATGTGAAGCGATGAAATTAAAATAAGTAGTGCCGGTCTGCGCCTGCGGCATGCCCATCATCCACTGGCTAAGATGCGTGCAATCGCCACTCACGAGGGTGTGTAATAAAAGTGGGGGCAGACTGAAGTTGTAGACCGCATGCGCCTCGTTACCATTCCCAAAATACGACAAATTTTCAGCGTTCGGGATGTTTGTTTCAGTGATAATCATGGCATCTGTGGCCGCGTGCTCAATTAATTCGCGTAGCAAACGCACGATCGCATGGGTTTGCGGTAAATTAATGCAAGCGGTACCCACGATCTTCCACAAAAAAGCGACAGCGTCGAGCCTGAAAACCCGAACCCCTTGGTCTAGGTAAAAACGAATAGTAGACACAAACTGGCGCAGAACCTCTGGATTTTTGAAGTTAAGATCGACTTGATCGTGGCTGAACGTGCACCATACAGCGCAGGGCCCAGTGACCGTTTCGACCACTTTCCGTAAATCCGACTCTCTCGGGCGAACCACTTGACTCAAATCATCCTCGGGCGAAATAGTGACAAAGAAACCGGCACCGGGATCTTCTTGTTTAAGGAAATTCTGAAACCACAATGATCGGCTGGAACAGTGATTAATCACGAGATCTGCCATTAACAGATAGTTTTCTCCTATCGCTTTAATATCGCGCCAATCTCCAAGCGTCTCATTGACACTCGAATAATCGAGCACCGAAAACCCATCATCAGAACTGTAGGGATAGAACGGAAGTATATGTACCCCATTAATCACACTCGAAAAGTAACGATCAATGCAGGCTTTGAGTGTCTTAAGCGGTTTTTCGCCTTCTTTCAGTACGGTATCACCATAGGTGATGATCCAAGCATCTTTTTGGTCCCACACATTCTTATGAGGAACAGGCTGCGTCGTACTGTGATCCAGTCGCATCTCTTGGAGTAGTGTTTTCGCGACAAGAGCCACGTCAACGGGCGGGGAGATATCGGCGTAGATTTGAGTAAGCAGATGCACCACACGCGTGTACAAATGATCATAGGGATCGATGTGACTCATTATTGACCTTCTGAGTAATCTAAGAAATCGAGCTCCACAGCCTCATGAAGACGCTCGAGAACATCAGGTATTGCACTGACCACCCGGTTCCATGAGGGAATAAAGGGCCGCTGTTTCGGTCTCGCTAAAAAGACTTCACCCGCTTGAATAATATTATCGGCAAAGAGCTCGACCGCACGTTCTTCGGCATGAATATCTACGGTCAAACCATTCATCATGGCATCGTTTTTATATGTCTCAACGAAATCAAGCGCGATGCGATAATAGGTCGCCTTGATGGTTCTAAAAATCTCGGGGCTCAGCGTCACACCTTGTGTGGCCAACTTCCGAAATAGCGCCTTTGCAATATCAATCGACATACGGGAAAGCCCTGCCCTGCTATCATGCTCAGACAGCTCTTGATGCTTGTGATCATAGTGATCTGCAATTTCCGCCTGACAGATTCGATTGCTCGAATAATTACGATACATCTCTGACAGAACCCCTATTTCGAGGCCCCAATCACTGGGGATACGTAAATCGGTTAGAACATCTCGTCGAAACGAGAATTCACCAGCCAGTGGATAGCGAAAACTGTCCATAAAGGTCAAATACTCATGATGCCCCAACACTTTTTGTAGCGCTCGAAGCAGCGGTGTCACCAGGAGCCGACTGACGCGTCCGTTGATGCGCCCATCTGCCACTCGTGCGTAAAAGCCTTTGCAAAATTCATAGTTAAACATCGGGTGGGCCACCGGATAAATGAGCTTAGCCAGCAAATCTCTCTGGTAGGTCGTAATGTCACAATCATGCAGTGCTACAGCCTCGGCTTTATCGGAGGCAAGCACATAGCCCATGCAATACCAGACGTTACGCCCCTTACCGAGCTCTTTCGGAGCTAAGTCATGACGCGACAGCTCGGCATCCAGTGCTTTGAGTCGCGGGCCGTCGTTCCACAAAATACGGTGATGCTGCGGTAAATCACTAAAAAATGAGAGTGCATGAGCAAACTGCTGACTATTCGCCCGATCAAGACCCACGACAATTTGATTCAAATAATTCACTTGTGTCAGCTCGGCAACGATACCCGCTAGTGCGGGTGCCTCCAGCTCCGAGAACAACGACGGCAGAATAAGACCTAACGGTCGCTTTTTCGAGAATTCAACCAATTCCCGCTCGAGCGCTTCTACGGGCCGTGAGCGTAAATTGTGCAGAGTGGTCACAATGCCGTTTTGATAGAAATCTGCCATACCAATCTTCCTTGTTATCGGATGAATCTATAGATCCAGCGTCTCGAGCCAAGCGAATACCGCCTTGTTCCAGGCCGATGGCCCTGACTCATCTGTGACGGAGCAATGGGCAAGATCGTAGCCAGCCGGTGGCGGATAGTGTTTCGATCGAATCCAAACCCCATCGTCAACCGCATCAAGCAAAGCCAAATCGTTCCCGCTATCGCCAAGCGCCAGACTCTTCGGGATATACCCAGTGTGAGACGCAATAAGATCAATTAAAAAGTCCGCCGCACGACCCTTGCTCACATCATCGCCCACTGTCAAAAACCGACCGCCCCTCTGAACACACCCCTTATGTTGTGCAATCATCGACCCTAACTCTTGCGCTTTTTCATCACACACCAGTGGTACAACGGGTTCCGTATAGGCTCGATCAAGCGCCCTTTCCGCAGCCTCTCGAGACAAACCTGTCGCATCACAGACATCATCTACACTCATGGTTGAAAACATGCTTAAGTGCGTATGACGCGCCGAAAACTCAGTCAAAAGTCGACACCAAAAACTCCGAGGTCGGGCAAATTCAACCTGCCAGAAATCATCGTGCTCACGCCAGTCACCATGTGCTTTGGGGAATTGTGATTTCGGCAGATAAAGTGCCGACCCGTTCTCGCCGATCAATGGGCCAATAATCCCTATTTCACGCTGCAAGAAGCGCATTTCAGACCAGGTTTTGGAGGTGGCGAAGACCAAGGGAATGAGAGCGTCACGAAGTGCATGAATAGCGGGCAAGGCATCAGCGTAGGCGTAACTCTGATGATCGAGCAAGGTGCCATCGAGATCGGTAAATACAATTGCTGGCGTCCTTAGCATCAATCGTCGCTCTCGTTTATCAGGCTCATAGTGCGCTCATGATCAAGTCGCCAACACAACTGAGCACAGTTTGGGACAAGCCCTAAAGCGTGCTCAGTGAGACGCTGATAGTGCTGAATAAAATGCGCTATTTCGGTGGGCGTCATGATGGGCACCTCAGATCTTTCACCCAAACGCCGCTCTTGCTCAAGTCGCCAATCGAAGACAACTGAGAAGCTCGGCGCTATCAGACCCCAGAGTTGATCAAATCTTTGCCACACAGGCTGATAGTGGACAGCTAGTTGATGATTTACATAGCGACGCCAGACACCGTTCGTATCGGACATTTGCTCTAGAGTATTGCATGGCTCAGCAAGATCAGTCCCAGACTGCGCCGGAACACCAACGCACCAACCCTCTAAAATCACAAGGTCAGGCGCCTGCGTGATGTAATCACATTGTGCGCTCGCCATCCTGTCATCTTTTAGCTTATCAAAACGCGGTACACGGACTGGTGCACGGAAATCCAGTAACTCTGTTAACACCTGATTGAGCATACCAATGTCATGTGTTCCCGGGACGCCGCGAGTGCACAATAACGGGTGTATGTCATGCGCCAACACGGAGCGCTCAGCTTTGGTTAGATAAAAATCATCGAGTGATAAGACCACAACATACATGGACTCAAGGGCTTCTAATCGAGCTGCCAAGTAAGCTGCCAGAGTACTTTTGCCTGAACCTTGTGCACCATAAATGCCCAAAAGCGCAGGTGTAGATGCACCGAGTTGACCCATTGCACTTAAACAGGCGGTCGCTGACAAGTGAGACTCAATAGCGAGGGGGTACGCCTCGGGCAAACGCTGACTCGCTATAAAGGCCCGCTGCCACTGGGCTAGTGTTGGTGCTCTGTCGGTCACATCACCCTGCTCCGAATTGTCTTACCCAGATGGTGAAGCAGAAACCGTGCCAGACTTAGCTATTACCGCATCACAGGGTAAAGCGACGAATATCAGAAAGTAGCGCGACGATTTGATTCATGAACCGACCGCCATCCGCACCGTTTATCACCCGATGGTCATACGACAAGCTCAAGGGTAAGAGGTTTCGAGGAAGAAATTCGGATCCATTCCACACCGGTTGAATAGAAGCCTTAGCGACGCCCAGAATCCCCACCTCAGGTGCATTAACAATCGGCGTAAAACCTCTGCCACCCAAAGCGCCTAAGCTCGATACGGTGAAACATGCACCCTGCATTTGCGCGGGCTTCAACTTTTTATCTCGCGCAGCGGCCGCCAGACTCATCACCTCTTCACCGAGTTCCCAAAGGCCTTTGGTATCAACATCTCGGATCACTGGCACTAGCAAACCCACAGGCGTATCCACTGCAAACCCGATATGGATATAGTCTTTATAGATAATGGATTGGCCATCCGGCGCCAGTGACGCATTGAACTTTGGATTCTCTTTGAGCGCTATTGCGCACGCCTTTAACAAGAAAGGAAGCGGCGTCAGTTTGGTTCCCCGTCGAGTGGCTTCCTCTTTGAGTGCACCGCGAAATGCTTCTAAATCGGTAATATCAGCATCATCAAACTGGGTGACATGAGGCACGTTGAGCCAGCTACGTTGCATATTAGTAGCGGTTACTTTGCCTATCTTGCTGAGCTCTTCGGCTCTCACTGAGCCGAATACCGAGAAATCGACAGCGGGTACTGCAGGTATCCCAGAGCCAGCCGTTACGGCAGCTTGTGGCGAATGCAATTTGTGCTGCACAAAAGCTTGTAAATCTTCTTTAAGAATACGTGAACGAGGTCCACTGCCTTGCACTTGATCTAAGGGAATCGAAAACTCGCGCGCCAGTTTTCGCACCGCGGGTCCCGCATAGATCGAACTCGCGATAGCAGACTCTTGCGACGAGAGCATTCCTGCACCTGGGGCAACAGCAGGCGCCTTTTTCGCCATGCTTTCGGCAGGCGCGGCAGCAGGCGTCGCGGCCGCGGGTATCAGTGGAGTAGACGAGGGTGTCTCAGTCGAGACCACCGCGACTGAGCCAGACACTGGTGCCTCATGAGCTGCCTCAGCGACAAGCTCTCCGATGACATCACCCTGACGCAGCGTATCTCCGACAGTCACCATCAGAGCAGTGATCTCGCCAGAAAATTCAGACGGGATCTCCATCGACGCTTTATCAGACTCCAGTACGATCAAAGTATCACCTTCAGAGACTTGATCACCAACCGAGACTGAAATTTCAATGACCTCAACACCATCATCGGTACCGATGTCTGGCACTAGCAGGTTCTGGTGCGCAGTCTCTGCAGTTTTCGCTTTGGGGCTCGGTTCACTGACGATCGAATCTTGTTCTTCGCGCCCGACCTTATCGTCACGCTGATCAGCCGCAGTTTCAGTGTCGCCATCGGAGCTCTCGGTTTCAGTAGCAACGGCTGCGGCAGTCGATTCAACTCGAATGACAACAATGGGGACGCCCTCAGACACCGCATCTCCAATCGATACCAGCAGGGTCTCAACGGTACCCGCTAGACTTGAAGGCACCTCCATAGACGCTTTATCAGATTCCAAAACCAGTAAGCTATCATCGACTTCAATCCGATCACCAACCTGCACCAGCCATTCAATCACTTCGGCTTCATCAGCACCAATGTCTGGAACTGTTACTTGCTGCGTTGTCATATCTGTATCCTTGTGAATACCTTAAACCGTGGTCGGATCGGATTTGCTAGCAGCGATACCTAGCGCAGGCATGGCATCAACCACGACCTGCTTTGTGATCACCTTTTGGTCTGCCAGAGCACTCAGCGCTGCAAACACGATCCATTCGCGGCTGACCTCGAAGAAATCGCGCAGTTTGGATCGAGTATCGCTTCGACCATAGCCATCTGTGCCAAGCACAGTTAATGCACCCGGAACGTAAGGTCGCAACTGTTCGCCGTAGGCCTTAATGTAGTCCGTTGCAATCACACATGGACCCGCACGCTGAGATAAGCACTCTGTCACATAGGGCACTTTCGGTTTATCCATTGGATTGAGTCGATTGTGACGCTCTAATGCGCGCCCCTCCCTCGCGAGTTCGTTGATGCTGGTCACGCTCCATACATCGGCCGCGATACCGTACTGCTCCTCAAGCATTTCCGCAGCTGCCTCGACCTCGCGAAGAATCGTACCCGACCCCATTAACTGGACACGCTTACTGCCGCGTTTCTTAGAAACCATCCGCGGATACATGCCCTTCAAAATGCCC
>CBFHJC010000037.1:0-15831 GCA_965656045.1 Aequoribacter sp. | reverse complement strand
ACTGCGCACGGGAAGCACGGACTCTGAACAAGCAAGGTTATGGCAATTTTTATGACCCGATCGGTGAAGGAGTCATAAGAGGTTTCTCGATCTATCCACTCGCCACTGCGATGGGCAAAGAGCGCGCCTATTTAAAAAGCTTTATGGACGGGGCATTCTGCGAGGGTGTCAACAGCTTGTCTGACAGTGGCTTGAGAAATATCGTAGAGCGGAGTGGATTACCGTGGCTAGCGGCGCAAGAGGCATTGCAGACCCCGAATTGGGGTGCGCCACTCGAGCAAAACCGCAAAGATATGTACGCATGGGGTAGTTGGGGCGTCCCTAGTTTTAGGCTCATAGCACCCGACGAGCGGGTAGTGGCACAAGCGTGGGGACAAGACCGGTTGTGGCGTTTAAGCCAAGTGCTCGCTTCGGATATGCAAACTTAAACCAGTAACAAACGTCTAAGACAAAGAATGACGGCAGCAGTGGCATCCTCAACCGACAAACCCTGCAGATCACGCAAGCGGTCCCAGTATTCAAATGAACAAACACCTACCACCGCTTCAAGAATCACAGGCTCTTGCTGTGACAACTCAGGTAGCCAAGTCTTCAGGTCTTCCAACAAACCATGCTGGTAGTCTGCATAGTTGTCTGACAAGGCCTTGTAACGGCGCCGCTGGGCGACACTAAATCGCATCACCGAGGTAAGATCTTCCCAGCGCACCGCTCGGAACTCTGCCAGCGCTACAATCCGTTTTTCTAAAGCGCCAGTTCGATCACCACCTTCTTCGAACATAGCCCGATAATGCGGCCTACGGTCTTCATTAAAAAGCGTGAACAACGTATTCATATCAGAAAAATGGCGAAACACAGTGCGCAAACCAACACCAGCACGCTGGGAGACCTGCGCCGCCGTTGGGAATAACTCACCTTCGTCAATCATATCGACCACGGCATCGATGATCGCTTGTTTGCTGCGCTCGCTGCGCCGTCGTCGTCCGTCTAATGACGCGATTTTATTATTTGGAAGCAAATTAGGTCCGCTTAGCATCTGCAATGACGCAGTATAGTAAATTATCAATCAATGACCAAACTTCCATTGAGTGGTGGGGCTAGGTATGCGCACCCCAAGAATCGAACCCACACCATGCCCCAAAAACAATTGACCTAATAAGTGTCAAAACATACACTCCCCATACTCATGGGAGACCTCACTTTGAAACAACTTATTTTAGTGTTCGCGGTTACGCTCATCTTATTCTTGGGTATTTCCAACCGCGACAATATCGCATTCCAAATGTTCCAAACGGGCATCGAAAACCAATTCAAGACCAGATTTTTATCGCCGGTTACAGATGGCCTTCACATCGGACTTTGCGGTGCGGGCTCAGCTATCCCTGCATCAAGGGCATCCGGACCCTGTATCAGCATTTTGGCCGGCGACCAGCTTTACATTATTGATGCTGGGAGTAATAGTGCGAGAAATCTTACCTTCATGGGTCTCAAACCCGGAGACATCTCTGCAGCATTCTTAACTCATTTTCATTCTGACCATATCGACGGCTTAGGTGAACTCGCAACCTTGCGCTGGTTTCAGGGAGCGCACTCAGAGCCCTTACAGGTATATGGTCCAGAGGGCATCAACCAAGTGGTAGATGGCCTGAATATAGCCTACGAAATCAATAACCGAGAGCGAATAACCAACTTTAACCGACAGCCAGAAATGCTGTCTGGCGCTGGCATGGAAGGGATCATGATTCCGACAGTGCCCGGTTTAGAGCTCTATCAAGTCTTTAAAACCGAAGATTTTGAGGTCTTGGCATTCAACGTGAGTCATAGGCCATCTGAACGATCACTCGGCTATAAGGTCATTTACAAAGACCGCAGTGCTGTAATCAGTGGGGATACGGTAGCAAGCCAAGCCGTCACAAAAGCCTCAATCGGAGCTGACCTGCTAGTGCACAATGCGCTCTCACCCCGTTTAGTGGCGGCGATTCAGAATACCGCTACCGAACTCGGCTTAGTTTTCTTGGCAGAGCTCATGACCCATTTGAACAAGTTACATGCCACCCCAATGCAGGCGGCCGAAGTGGCTCAATCTGCGGGCGTGAAGCATTTGCTCTACTACCATGTGATCCCGCCACTCATCGCTCCGGGACAGGGTCGCTTGTTCCTAGACGGCGCGCAAAACGTATTTCCCAATTACACCATCGGTCGCGATGGTGTCGTGATCTCGTTACCCGCGAATAGCGACGACGTAATTATTCTGCCATCGACACTTTAGACTCTCCGAATCAATGGGTTAGTGGTGTTTTCAGCCAGTAAAGCGCATCAAGAGACATAAAAAAACCCAGCTCTCGCTGGGTTCCGATTCAAATCACCGACTGCTCTCAGTCAATACCTGCAGCGAGATCGTTACGACGCTTCACAAGATAAGCGTAAATCGCATCAGTGTCCTCGGCGCTCAGCGTCTCGGCAAATCCCACCATGCCTTGTTCATGTCGCAAGCCACCCAGCACAATAGGCTTGAACAGTTCCCAAGTATCGGCGCTCATTTTGCGTAAATCAGGGATTGAGCTACCCGATACGGCGCGATCACCATGACACATGTGACAGTTTGCCATATACAACCGGTGTCCTTCGCTGATAGAAGCCTCGTCGCCCACTGCTTCCATCGGCGTTATTGCCGCCATTTGCGCAGGCTCTGGCATCGGGGGCAAAGACTTATCGGCATTGAGCTTATAAACGAGGACGCGTGGATTTGATACCGCACCTTTACTGCGCGATGCCAACTCCCCGCCTACCAGGGCGAAGGAACCACCCCAGCCTGCTGCCACAGCAACATATTGGTCACCGTCTACGCTGTAGGTCACTGGGCCAGCAACAACGCCGGTTTGTGCGAACTGCGACCACAAACGCTCACCTGTATCAGCCGCATAAGCCACAAATTCTCCCTCTGCATTGCCTTGGAACAAAACGTTTCCTGCAGTGCTGAGTAAACCACCATTCCACATATTACTATGCTGGACGCGCCACTTTTCAGTCTGACTGACTGGATCCCATGCCGAAATGTAACCTTTGACCATCTCGCCGAAGGCGGCACGTGTTTCTGGGTCATCGGGTGCACTCGCTAGCTCGAAACGAACACCGACGTTCCAGCCATCAGGATTGTATTCGTAGTCACTGTCGTGCCCATAGACCACGGGTATTTCTTGAGCAGGAATATAAACTAAACCTGTATCGGGACTGAGGCTCATTGGATGCCAGTTGTGTCCACCTAAAGGATGCGGGAACTGAAGTGTCGGTACACCCGTTTCCTCATAACGTGCCTCGGGTGTCTCGACGGGTCGGCCACTCTCAGGATCGATATGCGTTGCCCATGTCGCCAAGGTGTATTTTTCAGCAGAGATAAACTCACCCGTTGCGCGATCTAGAACATAAAAGAAACCGTTCTTAGGGGCCTGCATAATGACTTTTCGAACCCGATTATCGATCTCTAGGTCGGCCAAAATCATATGCTGCGTTGCCGTGTAATCCCAGCTCTCGCCTGGCGTCGTCTGGTAATGCCAAACATACTCGCCGGTATCAGGACGCAGGGCGACAATCGATGAGAGGAACAAGTTATCGCCTGAACCAGCACTCCGATAAACCCGATTCCATGGCGCGCCATTACCAACGCCGATGTACAGCAGGTCGAGCTCAGGATCGTGTGCAATCGCATCCCATGCCGTGCCACCCCCACCGACATTCCACCACTCTCCACTCCAGGTCTTTACCGTCTCTGCGTGAATCGCATTCTCAAAAGGCTCATTGGGATTTCCTGGGACAGTATAGAATCGCCATAATTGATCGCCCGAATTAGCATCATACGCCGTCACATAACCACGGACGCCCAACTCTGACCCACCATTACCAATGATGACTTTGCCATCCACAACACGCGGCGCACCCGTAATTGAGTAAGGCTTGTCTGTTGGCGTTGTTTGAACCTCCCAAACTAACTCACCCGTTGCAGCATCGAGTGCAACCAGCCTGCCATCTAGGACACCGGTGATGATTTTCCCTTCCCACGCCGCCACGCCTCGGTTCACGGCATCACAGCACAGGTTAATAAAATAGGCCTTGTCGACGCCAGGATCATAGGCCCAGATTTGCTCACCAGTCACCGCGTCGAGCGCAAACACTTTGCTCCAACCGCCAGTCACATACATAACCCCATCAACGACAATTGGCGTCGCCTCAATGCCCCGAGTATCGCCAAGGTCAAAATGCCAAGCCAACCCCAGCTGGTCTACATTTTGATCTGTTATTTGACTCAGCGGGCTGTAGCGCTGCTCTGAATAAGTCCGACCATGTGACAGCCAGTTACCAGGCTCGCCATCGGCATTTAAAATTCGCTCTTTAGTCACTGCCGCGGGTGTCTCAAGCTTTGGCGCTTCGGCCGTTTTCTGAGTACATGCCACCAATGCGGACATCACCATAAGGACGCCAATTTTCAGGAATCGGGTGGTCTTAACGTGAGTAATCAAAGTAGTCTCCTAGTGCAAAGCACCTATTTATTGTTGTTGTCTTCGACTCATTATGAGTGCAAACAGCTCGAGCGACCAAGCCAAAGCCGAGCCTGTCGCTTTATGACCTAGCGATGACTACTATCGACCTACTGCTGCGAGTAGCCCTCGAACGCTAGATTATCGAAGCGCGTAAACTGCCCTTGGAAGGTCAATCGACAGGTCCCTATAGGGCCGTTTCGCTGTTTGCCAATAATGACCTCAGCAATCCCCTTGTCGGCCGAGTCTTCGTTATAAACTTCGTCTCGATAAATAAACATAATCACATCGGCATCTTGCTCAATCGCGCCAGATTCTCGCAGATCCGAATTCACGGGACGCTTATTAGGGCGCTGCTCGAGAGATCGGTTCAATTGCGACAACGCAACCATCGGACAGTTGAATTCTTTTGCAATTGCTTTCAGGTTACGCGAAATCTCCGAAATTTCTGCGGTACGACCTTCTCCGCGGCCCGCAACCTGCATCAGTTGCAGGTAATCGATCATGATCATTCCGATCTCGCCATGTTCGCGTGCTAAACGCCTAGCGCGAGCACGAAGCTCTGTCGGTGTTAGCGCCGGAGTATCATCGATAAAAAGTGGTACATCTTTCAGTTTGGTGACCGCTGCTGACAGCTTTGGCCAGTCATCTTGCTCAAGTTTGCCGTTCCGAATTCGAGTTTGATCGATCCGACCGACCGACGACAACATCCTCACTATCAACTGATCCGCGGGCATTTCCATCGAAAAAACCACAATCGGCTTGGTTTGATTCAGCACCGCGTGCTCAACTAAATTCATCGCAAATGAGGTTTTCCCCATCGATGGCCGCCCAGCGACAATCACCAAATCAGCCGGCTGCATACCGCTGGTCATTTTATCGAGGTCCTTGAACCCAGTGGACATCCCAGTGATATCACCACCAGAGTGGAACAGATGCTCGATTCTCTCGAGTGCCCGAGATAGCAATGGATTGACTTCTTGCGGCCCGCCTTGCTTCATGCCCTCTTCAGAGATCTGCATGATCTTGTGTTCGGCTTCGTCGATCAGCTCTTCACTTGATCGGCCCTCGGGGTTAAAGCCTGTCGCAGCAATATCTTGCGCGGTCTCGATCAAACGACGCAACAGCGAGCGTTCGCGGACGACTTTAGCGTAGGCGTTGATGTTAGACGCGCTCGGGGTGTCTGTTACTAAGTCTGTGATATAGGCCAAACCACCGACACTGTCGAGTTCGCCTGCCGCCGCTAGCCGATCAGAGAGGGTAATGACATCGATGGGATCATTGGAGTCCGCTAACTTCGCGATTTGACGAAAAATAACGCGATGATCATGGCGATAGAAATCAGCCGCGGAAACCACCTCAACAATAGAATCCCATACGTCATTGGCAATAAGAATACCGCCCAATACTGACCTTTCGGCCTCAATCGAATGGGGCGCCATTTTAATTCGAGCAATGTCTCGATCTGGCTGAAAATCGCCTGCAGGGGGATACTCGGTGTAATCAGGTTCTGCCATAGGGGGGCTGCTTTAAAAACAACAAGCGTACCGAAGATTTGCGTTGAGTGAAACCACGAAATATCTCGGCATCGTCGGTCTCGCTCCATTCCCGCAGCGACCACTGACGATGAGGCCGATGGTACAACTGCGTGACGGAGAGGCAAGCAGCGCTGCAAACAGCGCTACCAGGAATTACTCAGCTACGATTGAAAGATTCAGAACCGCCATAACATTGGCGTGAACCTGCACTGCCACTTCGTAAGTGCCGATTTCGCGGAGCGCGCCCTCGGGCAGTCTCACTTCTGATTTGTCGATCTCGACGCCAGCAGCAGTGGCCGCTTCAGAGATATCTCGAGTACCGACGGAACCGAAGAGTTTACCTTCATCGCCTGCCTTCATAGTAATGACCACTGCGGCCATTGCATTGATCGCATCCGCTCGCTTCTGGGCGGCTGCCAGTGCACTCGCTGCAGCTGCTTCGAGCTCTGCTCGACGCGCTTCAAACTGAGCGACATTTTCCGCGGTGGCTGGAACCGCTTTACCTTGAGGTAATAAGTAGTTGCGACCAAACCCTGCTTTGACGCTGACTTGATCACCTAATCCACCTAGGTTACCTACTGTCTCTAACAAAATGACTTCCATCATGGCCTCGCTTGAGGGACTACCCTCTTATTTAAATCGTTTTATCGCTGGATGGTGGATCATCGTCAGTCTCTTGAGTTCTCTCCGCCAAATACTTATGGCGTAAACCCATGACACTATCGACCACCGCCAGCAGCACCACTGCAATCTTGACAAGATCAAAAATTGCCCATAACACATAAAATGCAACAAAGAATCCGGTTCCTCGCTGCTTTGACCGGCCCTGAGCATGCACTAAACCCAGACCAGTAAACGCCAATGGCACCAGTAACACTGCCGCCCAACTTCGTAATTCTGGCGCCAAGGCATACAAGCCTATCGCCACCAGCAGCAGGCCAACGGCAACGCCCGCTGGCAATACCGCCCTGCGGTACTCGCGGCCGAATAACCCTGGCCTAAAAAGTGCCGACTGCCAGTAAGCACCCAACAGCGTCGATACCGATGCCAGTACCGCATTCGATACCGCCAGAACCCCTGCTATTTGGGTTGTGCCGGGACGCTCTAGCGCTAGATTTTGACCGCCTTGGATTGACTGTTCAAGATTCGCCAAAAAACTGTCAAACAATGCGACCAGTCGCTCTAAATACACATCACCTAATAGCAGTAGTGCAAATCCGCTTAGCAAGCCGACCGCGACCGAGGTGAGGAGCATCAAGCTCAAACTACCGGTCACCCTCAGCGCCGCGGCCATGACCCAGGCACTTACTAGAAGTATTACTGGGCCAGGATCGCCATAAACGTACAGCACCAATCCTGAGGGCAACAAGGCCCAAAACAACAAATAACCACCCCATCGAATACCCTGCTGCAGGGTGGTTAACGCAATAATCGCGCCGCTGATCCAACAAAATAACGCACTACTCGCGCCTGCGATGGTTAAGAACATCGCTTGCCAGCGTCCTTTCATAGCAACCTGAGCTAGCGCTTTCACAGCAACCTCACACCCTAACGGGTTTCACTATTCGTGAGAATCTGAGTATGGCAGCAGGGCTAGGAAACGAGCACGTTTAACTGCGGTTGCGAGCTGACGCTGATACTTCGCTTTGGTACCAGTGATTCGACTCGGAACGATTTTACCCGTTTCTGTGATATACGCTTTTAGGGTCTCCAAATCTTTATAATCGATTTGCTTTACGCCCTCGGCTGTAAATCGGCAAAACTTACGACGTCTAAAAAATCGTGACATAGTATTTTCTCCTACCGCTTATTCAGCGTCGTTGTTATCGTCGACAAAGCCATCGTCTTCGTCGTCATCTTGGACATCCGCATCTGAATCGTCATCGTCTGCATCGCCTTCACCTTCGCTTTCAGCTGCGCGGCGCTCTTCGTAACGATTCTTGCGCTCGCGACTCTCTTTCTCGGCTTTCATGATAAGAGACTCTTCGAGCACCGGCTCGTCCGTCTTGATCACGAGGTTCCGAATCACGGCATCGTTATAGCGGAAGATGGTGGTTAGTTCGTCCATCGCTTCTTGAGAAGCTTCAACATTCATTAAGACGTAGTGCGCCTTGTGAACCTTGTTGATGGTGTAAGCCAACTGACGGCGACCCCAATCTTCAAGACGGTGAACTTTGCCACCCTCTTTCTCGATAATCTGAGTATAGCGCTCGATCATAGCTGGCACTTGCTCAGACTGGTCGGGGTGCACCATGAATACAATTTCGTAATGTCGCATAAAAAGCTCCTTACGGGTTACTGTCACCCACCTTCTGCGGTGTGACAAGGAGATCGGCTAATCGCTTAGCCGGGCAAGTTTTTGAGAGCGCGGAGTCTACAGATAAACGACACGCATGGCAAGCAGATCCGTTTTTAAGGCACGGATACTGAGGTTCAATAAAACTTCCTCAACGAACCACTGAGCCTGGATCAGAATCATGATCTGATGCTTCATCAAAAGCGGGACGTTCGGGCGCTGGATCAATAACGGTATCGGAATGCTCGGGGCCTCGGGGATCCATATCGAAACTGGTGGGCGCCATCTCTGGTGCAGCGACCGTAAACGGTGTTTGATCTTGTGGTCGCGTATGTCCAACATCATTGCGGTGCAAATAGATATACGATCCGCACATAATGCTGATAACACTCAATCCCCACCACAGCGCACGCGCGTCGGCCCAGTCCATTAGCTGACCCAGTGCAATAGGCCCGATGGCTGCACCGGTTGCGTTAAGCAGCAACACAGAGGTACCTACCAGCACAAACTCACCCGCCTCCGCCTGATCAATCACGGTCGCCAGTGACAAGGCATAAATCGGCATAGAAACAGCACCAAACAGAAAAATTGACACCAGCAAACTCGCTCGTGTGTCACCCATCGACACCACCAAGCTGGTGACAGCACATAGAATGCTCAGTGCAACCAGCACTCTGGAGCGGCCAAAGTAATCCGATAACAAACCCACCGGATACTGTAACAGTGCGCCGCCCATAATCGCGGCTGCAATAAAGAGGGAAACATCTTCGAGCGAGCCCATGGTTCGCTTCGCGAACACGGCGCCAAGAGCCCAAAAACTGCCAGTCACAAGACCCGCCATTAGCGCCCCAGCAAACGCCACTTTTGACCGTTTGTATAAGAGACCGAAACTGACGCGAGTCGGCACCATAGGTGCCGGAGCGAGTTGCCGAGTCAAGCCAACAGGGACAATCGCAAAACTCACCAACATCGCCGCCAAAATAAAGGGGGTTGCACTTTGAATCGAGAGTTGCGCTAACAAAAATTGACCGAGCGCCATGCTCAGAAGGGTAATCAGCGTGTAAGAGGCGAGCACCCGACCCCGTGTTGCCTCGGTAGATTGATCATTCAACCAGCTCTCAATGATCGTGTACAAGCCACACATCATGAACCCGATCGCTGCTCGCGCCAAAGCCCAAAGAGGCCACGCTTCAAACAATTGCATGCTCAGCAGCGCTGACACAATGATAGAGGTGAGCACGGCAAAGGCGCGAATATGACCCACACGCCCGATCATCTGCGGTACCGTAAAGCAACCGACGACAAATCCAAGAAAATAGGCCGATCCAGTGAATCCGATAATGGTGTCAGATAGCCCTATCTGAGCTGCCTTCAGGGGTAGTAAGGTGATCTGGATACCATGCCCAGTCAGTAATAGCGCACTTGCCAAAAGTAGCGAACTGAGAGTGAAAACGGTTTTCATGGGCTCCTATCGATCTCATGAATTGGGCGACAGGATGGCTGCTGATCGGAGACTATCCGCACCATAATGACTCTCGCCAAAGTAAGGTGAAGGGCGCTGAGATGCACCCCTCATAAAACGCGCACAATACGCTTTTATCAGACCCCGCGCGAACCCGAAAATCGGCAATTTTTACTATTCGCGCAGTGCCAAGTCATCGAGCTGATAACGAGGCGCTCGGTGGGCATACGGCAAGCCAACAAGTTTGGTGAACGGAACGCGAATGCTGAGTCTAAACGCGCTTTACCAGGGATCGTTGCCGAACCGCTTCAAACAAACTGACGCCGGTCGCTACCGACACATTCAAACTGGTCACAGCACCATTCATTGGTAATTTAACCAGTGCATCACAGGTCTCTCGCGTCAGTCGACGTAAACCGTCGCCCTCAGCCCCCATCACGAGAGCAACCGAACCCACAAGATCAAGCTCATACAAGGTCTGTTGCCCCTCGCCCGCGAGCCCATAGATCCAAACACCGGCAGCCTTAAGAGTTTCGAGAGACCGCGCCAGATTGGTGACCTTGACGACAGTGACCGTTTCGGCGGCGCCACAGGCAACCTTCGCTACAGTCGGCGTGATATCTGCTGACTTGTCTTTCGGGATCAACACCGCAGTAACACCAGCGGCATCGGCACTGCGAAGGCAGGCGCCCAAATTGTGCGGGTCGGTCACACTGTCCAGCACCAAAAACAGATGGGGCTGGGGACTTTGGGCCAATAACTCTGGCAAATCTGCTTCGACCCAGGCTCGACGATCTGAGACACTCGCCGGTCTTGCGTGAAGCCAAGCCACAGCGCCTTGGTGACGCCCAAGGTCAAGCTGCTTCAGCTTAGCTCGGTCCACTTTTTCGACCTCGACACCTTGATTTTTTGCCAAGGTAATCAGGCCTGCCAAACGCTGATCATCGCGACCAGCGGCCACCTGCAACACACGAATATCACGCGGACGAATTTTAAGAGCACTTTCCACCGCGTGAATACCAAACAGGACATCAGAGCGCTCACTCATCGCTTACGCCGCCCTGATTTACCGCCTTTGCGTCCACCCGGGCTTTTGGCTCCGCCCGCAGTTGGGCCGCGCTTGGCCTTCGGATCTCGCCCCTTAAGGTACTTCAGAGACCGCCCCGTACCCGCAGGTCGATCTGGGATCGACGACTTCAATAGCTCTAAATCAATTCGCTTATCGTCTAAATCAACGCGCGCCACTTGAACAGTGACCTTGCCTCCCAAACGGAACGTGCGGCCACTTCGCTCACCCACCAGCTGCTGATGCGCGGCATCGTAGCGGTAGTAGTCCCCTGGCAAAGAACTGATATGAATCAAGCCCTCAATATACAGATCCCGGAGTTCTACGAAGAGTCCAAAGCCAGTAACTGACGACACAATGCCGCTGAATACGTCACCAACTCGCTCCCGCAGATACTCGCATTTCAACCACAGCTGCACATCTCTGGTAGCGTCATCAGCACGACGCTCAGTCATCGAGCAATGCTCACCAAAGCCGGCCATTGCTTTAGCGTCGTATGGGAAAATTTTCTCTGCTGGGAGCGCACCCGCCGACTCAACTCGCCTCAGGTGTTTCGGGCTGGTGCCATTGCGAAGCAAATGCCGAATGCCGCGATGCACCAACAAATCAGGATAGCGACGGATTGGCGAGGTAAAGTGGAGGTAGGCGGGATAATTGAGCCCGAAGTGTCCCTCATTCTCGGACTGATAAACCGCCTGACTTAGGGATCGCAGCAACATCGTTTGAATGACGCTCGCATCATCGCGCTCGCCGATCCGGCTTAACACTTCGTGGTAGTGCTCGGGCGTAGGCTTCTCACCCCCACCAAGCTGAAGAAATAGCTCATCTAAAAACTGCCGCAAATTCGCCAAGCGCTCACCGCTCGGACCCTGGTGAACTCGATACAAAATAGGCAGCTTGTGTTCTTCAAAAAGATTGGCTGTTGCCACGTTAGCGGCCAACATACACTCTTCAATAATCTTATGCGCATCGTTGCGAACAATGGGCACGATGGCCTCGATCTTACGTTGCTGATCGAAAATAATGCGCGTTTCTACCGTTTCGAAATCGATCGCTTTACGCTCGTTTCGAGCCGTTCTCAGCACCTTATACAGTCGATGCAATCGAGCGATATCGGCATGACGCGCTGGGTCAACCGACTCGGACTCACCGTTGGCCAGCACCTCGCCAACAGCGGTATACGTTAATCGAGCGTGCGAGTGAATGATCGCCTCATAAAACTCGAAATCTTTAATCTCACCGGTTTTAGTGATCGCCATCTCACACACCATGGCTAAGCGATCTACCTTTGGCTTCAGTGAACACAGACCGTTTGACAGCGCCTCGGGTAACATCGGGACCACGCGTTCTGGAAAATACACCGAGTTACCGCGCACAATCGCCTCGGAATCCAGTGGCGAACCGGGCTGCACATAATGAGAGACATCGGCAATAGCGACCCAAAGCGTGAATCCACCGCCACGCCGGGAGGCACAGTAAACCGCATCATCGAAATCTCGTGCGTCTTCGCCATCGATAGTCACAAAGGGCAATTGCCGCAGATCGACTCGATCGTGCTTGTCACTCTCGAGCGGTTCATGCTCTAAGCGCCCCGCTTCATTAATAACGGCATCTGGCCACTCGTGAGGAATATCATGCGAACGAATGGCCACTTCTATTTCAAGTCCGGGATCTAGATGGTCGCCCAGCACTTCAATGATTCGACCTTTGGGGGCACGGCCTCTGTCGGGAAACTCAGTGACCTCGACAGTCACGATTTGACCATGCTTTGCACCACCTTCAGAGCCTGGCGGCACGAGTACTTGGTGTGTAATACGGGCGTGATCAGGCACCACCAAACCAACACCAGAATCGGATTCAAAGCGCCCTACAATGGTTTGCCGTTTCCGTTTGAGCACCTCAACAATCTTACCCTCGGCTCGACCTTTGCGATCGACACCGGTAATCATGGCCAGTACTTCGTCGCCATCAAACACCTTATGCATTTGCCGAGCGGATAGGAACAAATCATCGTGCCCGCTATCATCAATGGCTTTGGCAAATCCATAGCCATCGCGATGGCCAATAATTCGACAACGCAGAAGGTGCATCTTTTCTACCACACCATAGGCGCCTCGGCGGTTGACCATCACCTGCCCATCACGCTCCATGGCTCGCAAACGACGATGCAAAGCTTCGAGCTGATCGGGCGACTCCAGCCCAATCTGAGCTGCAATTTGCTGCGAGGTAAGAGGCTCAGACGCCTCACTCAAGAGTGCCAGCAACGCTTCTCTTGAGTGAATAGGATTCTCGTACTTGCCGGCTTCGCGCGTCGCGTGTGGATCGGCCGCAACCATCACTTTTTTAGCCTTGCGTTTCTTAGCGACAGGTTCAGTGTTAATGGCATCTTTAATGACGTGGGGACTTCCGTCTGGCGTTGGTTCCGATGAGATTTCAGGGGCTGCTTTACCAGCCTGGATTTCGCTGTCAGAGGGACGTTTCTTGCGTGACCGTGTGGTGCCTTTAGAGGGTAAGTCTGACTGCTCCGGTGGTGCTGATTTCTTTGGCATAGTGCCCTTGATGGTTAGAATATGCCCACATGATACGCGTGCCACGTCAATAAGCCTAGCGTAGCGGTTTAATGGAATCGGAGACCTCACCCTACGTGCCGCAATGCTGACACCACTCAAGATCGATATGGAACACCTGTTTCAGACCTTGCATCTAGGTTTGCTTGAAACGCAAGGTTTCCAGATCCCGCACGTCATGATTCTTGGGTACGGGCTTCTCACCACCCTTGCCTCGTTGCGCCGGGGTAAGGTGACCTCGAAACTTGCTATTAGGTGCAAAGACGCCGTGGAATCTTGTCAGGTTGATTCTTGGCTTGTACGGGTGCTATTGCAAGGCCGAAGCCTTGCCTCTGCGAGGAAGAACCTTGAGGTCTGCGCCTCTTAAGCTCGGAGCTTCGCCATGTCCTTATCGACTGTCCGCATCGCCATGAGGAAGAAGACCGCCCCGACAGCGAAGATTGAAACGACAATAGAAAGCCCAGTGCGAATGCCGGACAGTTCAGCGTCCTGACATTGTGCCAATTGTGCCTCTGTTAAACCTTCAGCAGCTCTACACGCCATCATTGTGAGGTCACCTATATCCGCCAGATTTGCCGCAAAGAAATTATCGATAAGTGCACCGGCGAAAATTGGCCCACCGCCATAGCCAAGCAAGTTAACGACGAAGAGCAATATTGCGATGGCAGTCGCCCGCATCTTCGCAGAGACGACAGACCCCGCAATGGCGTACATTGGCCCCAGATAAAAGTACTGAAACAGGTTCGCAACCAAAAGTACGCCAAGTATCGTCCAAGCGCCAGCGAGCCAGTTCAGCGCAATAACCTGCAGAAGAAAAGCCATGACTAGGCCAATAGCAGTTAACCAGAAAGCTGATTTGCCTTTAAACTTATCTGCGAGAAAACCACACAGCCATGTGCCAACAGCGCCGATGAGTGCGAGCGGTGCAAGGAAGAAGAGAGCAGCTTCCTGTAGCCCCATATCGAATGCGAACCTGATAAATTTAGTCACAAATGTGACGAGCGCATAGCCGACAAAGGATGCAAACATACCGCCGACCGTAACGTACCAAAAGGTTGGATTTTTGGCCAAAACGCCAAACGCTTGACCGATACTTGGCGGTTCAGTGCGAATGGTGCCCGGCTCATCACTATAGCCACGCGGCGGTTCTTTCACGAAGAATATGATGATCAGGCCAATTGGAACCCCGGCGATACCAATGAGAATGAATGTCTGGCGCCAATCAACAAAGCCTATGAGGAGGCCAAGGAAAATCGCTGCGCAAAATGAACCAATCGTGATACCCATTGAGTAGATAGACAGAGCGGAAGCCCGCTTTTCAGTCTTATAATAATCGGCAATTAGCGAGTTTGCTGGCGGCGTTAAACCCGCCTCGCCCACGCCAACACCCAAACGGAATATCAAGAGCATTGCAAAACTGGTCGCAACGCCGCAAAGCGCGGTCATGACGCTCCAGAAAATGATCGATACACCGATAATAATTGTGCGGTTAAACCGCTCGGCCAGGCGCGCGATCGGAATGCCCAAAAAGGTGTAAAACGTTGCAAACGCAAGACCAGTCAATAATCCAAATTGAAAGTTCGTCATGGGAATATCGGCTTCGATATCCACCTGAAGGTACGAGATTATGACTCGGTCAATGAAGTTGAAAATGTAGGCGATTAAAAGACTACCGAGAACAAAGCTGCGGTAACCATAGCCGCCATAGCTTTCGCCGGTATTTACCTGCTCCGAATTTGCATTCGTATTTTCGCTCATAAAGACACCTCCCAAGACTTTAGTACGCAAATCGGACAAGCATTGATAAAGGCGGAGTCAAGCGCGTCCATACCGATAAAGAGAATGCCATCTATCTACTTCGCAATAAAGCAAAATTAAGGGTGCAAACACCTGAAATCCAACGTAAAGGTTATCAGAAACGCTGTACTAGGCAGCAAAAAGGCTCACATAGATGATATGAAACTGCCCAGAAAATAGCCAAGTGCATTTTCTCTTTGACAAGCGCTTAGGGCAGACTTATATTTCGCACCCCGATAGCATTCGGTCATCCCCTGCCCAGGTGGTGAAATTGGTAGACACGCCAGCTTCAGGTGCTGGTGCTCGCAAGGGCGTGGAGGTTCAAGTCCTCTCCTGGGCACCATTTCTTTTTTAGTTGTTGATGTAGCGCGCACTATTTTGGCTCTGTGGGTACGACAATGCCATGCATTGTCGAGAGGACTAACCCGGCCACTCAGCAAAGCTGAGCGGCGTTCGCCAGCTCGCCGCGGTGCGGCTCGGAACCCTAGCTCACCCTCTTCTGGGCACCATTTCTTTTTTAGTTGTTGATGTAGCGCGCACTATTTTGGCTCTGTGGGTACGACAATGCCATGCATT
>CBFHJC010000036.1:0-16917 GCA_965656045.1 Aequoribacter sp. | reverse complement strand
GGTGACTCGGCTAAGCCGCCGTCTAAAACAGTCAGCGCCGAGAGTGCAAAAACGGCAACTCCAACCAGTACTGGCGGCACACCGAAGAAATTATCTTATAAAGAGCAGCGTGAACTCGATGCTTTGCCGCAAGAAATAGAGTCTCTTGAATCGCAAATCGCGGCCATGGAAACGGAAATGATCGATCCCAGTTTTTATAGTCAGGAACACAGTGTGATTCAATCTCATGCGAAAACACTGGCAGAGCTGCAGCTCGAGCTAGAGAACAAAATGGAACGCTGGCTCGAACTCGATCAGCACTGAGCGATCACCGTTCCAATCGCAAGTGCTAATGGCTCGATACTTTGATCGGTCAGTCCAGCCACATTAATCCGCGAAGAATCCAGCATGTGAATCGCGTGTGTATCGCGAAGCACTTGAACCTGCGGTTGGGTAAGCCCAAGAAAAGAGAACATCCCCTTTTCATGCGCGACGAAATCAAAGTCTTGACCAGTGACCGCGCTTAAACGCTGGCTCAATTGTGATCGCAGCGACTGTATGCGCTGGGTCATCTCGGTCAGCTCTGCTCGCCACAGCTCATTTAACTCTTGGCTTGCCAGCACGCGACCCGCAATCAGTGCTCCATGAGCCGGTGGCATACTATACAGCCGACGTGCGGCACCCAGCGCTTGCGACAACACAATCTCAGTCTGTTTGGGCGTTTGGGTGACCACAATAGTCGCCCCTGTGCGCTCGCGATACAGGCCGAAGTTCTTCGAGCAGCTAGCGGCAATCAAGACCTCAGGCAACTGCCGAGCCAGCAATCTTAAGCCAACTGCATCGGTCTCCAAATCATCACCCAGCCCTTGATAGGCGACATCGATCAAAGCCATCGCCTTCCGCTCTAGCAGTAAATCGGCGATCGTCTGCCACTGTGCCGCCGACAAGTCAGCGCCGCAGGGATTGTGACAGCAGCCATGAAGCAGAACCGCATCGCCCTCTGCGACGCCCTGCAAATCGTTGAGCATGCTATCAAAATCTAGGCCATGCTGAGCGTGATCGTAGTAGCTGTAACGCTGGAACTCCAAACCGACACTGCCCAATAGTGGCTCATGAACCGGCCATGTCGGAGAAGGCAACCACACCTTCGCTCGCGGATTTGCCGCTGCGATCAGTTCGGACGCGATGCGCAGAGCGCCGCATCCCCCGGGTGTTTGGATCGCTTTAGTTCGCTGCTCATGAATGGCGGGATGATCTTGACCCAACACCAAACCGACAATCTCCCGCACAAATGTTGGATCACCCTGCGCCGGCAAGTACGCTTTCGATACTTCTGCTTGAATCAGAGATTGCTGCGCTTGCTGAACTGCGCTCATTACTGGGCAGATACCTTGTTCATTCATATAGACCCCAACGGTAAGGTCAATCTTGTGCACACGCTCATCAGCGCGAGCCAGCGCTGCTAAACCAAGAATGCTGTCTTTGGGAAGCGGTACAAGATTGGATAACATGGTAGATCCTCTGATGACGAGTATTAGGCGGCCGATGTGACCTCACAGACATCATGGTATCATCGTCGCCTTACCGATATCAGCTAGAATTCACTATGCCAGAACCCAAAGACACTCTGTTCGCCGATGCACTGAATCACATTGCACCGTTCCGATTCGATCAATCGGTGGTCGATGTCTTCCCTGACATGATCCAACGCTCGGTGCCGGGCTATCAAACTATCATCGCCATGACAGGTGTGCTTGCCGCCCGTTACGCGCAACCCAATAGCGTACTGTATGATCTTGGCTGTTCACTCGGGGCGTCCATTTTGGCGATGCGGCAGCAGCCACTTCCCGCCGACTGCCGCATCGTGGGCATCGATAACTCAAGTGCGATGATCAAAAGATGCCAATCGATAGTGAGCACCGACTCCAATACTACGGATACTGAGCTAACCTGTGCTGATATAACCGAGTTCGAATATGGTCCTGCATCGGTCATTGTGCTCAACTTTACGCTGCAGTTTGTAAAACCCAAACTTCGAGACCAACTGATCAGAACCCTCGTGTCTCAACTACTTCCTGGCGGCATTATCATCATCTCCGAGAAAGTCCGATTTTTAGAGGCCCACCTTGATCAGCTCAACATTGAGCTCCATCACGAGTTCAAACGTCGTAACGGCTATAGTGATTTAGAGATCGCGCAAAAGCGCAGCGCCATAGAAGATGTTCTGATTCCGGACACCATCGAAACACACCGATCGCGACTACTCGCAGCAGGTTGTGATAGCTGCAATGTCTGGTTTCAATGTTTTAACTTTGCTTCTCTGGTCGCCATCAAATCATGAACTATGAGCCTCTGATAGAACGTTGGTTGGCCGACCCACTCCTGCAGGTTTGGGCTCAGGCTTTACCAGCTCAGATCGAAGCGGGCTTTAACCCCAAACGTTATGGCGATTTGCCACGTTGGCGGGCCGCACTTGAATCGCTTCCTGATCTGCCCGCAGGCCAGGTGCACTTGGATCAATCAGCTGTCGGTGTGAGCGGCGCACCGCTATCAAGCCAGCAAGCTGGGGCTCTGGAAGAGGCCCTCAGGGGCTTACATCCATGGCGTAAAGGCCCTTTCCGACTATTCGATGTCGAGATTGATACCGAATGGCGCTCCGACTGGAAGTGGGACCGAGTGCAACCTCACTTAGACACGCTGAAGGGAAAACGGGTACTGGATATCGGATGCGGCAGCGGCTACCACGCATGGCGAATGCTGGGCGCCGGCGCGAGTGAGGTGATCGGAATAGAACCCACCCCTCTGTTTGTACAGCAATTTTGGGCTCTGCAACGCTACATTCAGGCGCATGAAATTACTGTTCTTCCTCTTGGTATAGAACATATTCCACCTCAACTGCGAGCCTTTGATACCGTATTCTCGATGGGTTTGCTCTACCACCGGCGATCGCCATTTGACCACCTTGCGCAACTCAGAGACTGCCTGACAGACACAGGAGAGTTGGTACTCGAGACACTGGTGGTTGAGGGCGATGAGAATACGGTATTTGTGCCACCCGGCCGCTATGCTCGAATGGGTAATGTATGGTGCATACCTAGCCCCAAAGCCTTATCAAAGTGGCTCCTAAAAGTGGGGTTTAAAGAGGTGAACATCGTTGATATCACAGTGACCACAGTGGAAGAGCAGCGTCAAACTGCCTGGATGCAATTTCACTCACTGTCACACTTTTTAGATCCCAAAGATCCCTCGAAAACCGTAGAGGGACATCCGGCACCCGTGCGAGCAATTCTGATTGCCAAGCTCTAAGCCCTGCAAGAGCAACCACACCTAAGTTCTATCGCTCTGGACACTGCCAAGAGTCACCTCGACCAGAGGTGTGCACAGCGACAACCGAGCTCAATCCAGCTTCGTAAATTTTTTACATCGCCATTATTCAGTGATTCTCGTTTCTCTGGTGTGTCGCTATAATGCCCCCCCGTTCGACCCATTGCCTCAGGAGCACCGCGTGCATATCGACCAAATGCCGGCAGACCAAGTGATCGCACTACTAGAAGAGACTGAACAAAGCTACCTTGCATTGCGTCAGGCGGGCTTGTCACTTGATCTCACCCGGGGCAAGCCAAGCGCCGAGCAAACCCAGCTTTCCGATGCCCTGGATGGCATTCTAGGGGGCGATTACATGGCAAGTGATGGGATCGACACCCGAAACTATGGTGGGCTTGACGGACTACTCGAAACCAAAGTTTTATTTGGTCAAATGCTAGGTGTGCCGGCGCAGGAAGTCTTGGTCGGCGGCAACTCAAGCCTCGCCCTAATGTATCTTGTAGTCGACTTTGCACAGCGCTCGGGCTTTGGGCGACCATGGCTCAGAAGCGATGCGAGTGCGCCAAAAATACTGTGTCCTTGCCCAGGTTATGACCGGCACTTTGCCATCTGCGATTACCTTGGGATCGAGATGATACCGATTCCGATGCTCGATACGGGACCCGACATGGACGCTGCTGAGCGCGCGATCGCAGAGCATGACAATGTCTGCGGCATCTGGTGTGTTCCGCGCTTCTCAAATCCAACGGGTTGCGTATACAGCGAAGAGACATTGGCGCGGCTTGCAGCGCTGCCGACGCGAGCGGCATCACATTTTGTGATCTTGTACGATAACGCTTACGCCGTACACGCACTGACGAGTGACGCACCGACACTCGGCAACATCAGAGATTATGCGCTTGCCGCGGGTACAGCAGACCACCTTATTCAATTTGGCTCAACTTCCAAAATCACCTTCGCAGGTGCGGGCATCGCATTCTTGGCCAGTAGTTCGACCGTACTCACTGGGCTGAAACACCACCTTTCGTTTCAGACCATAGGGCCCGACAAAGTCAATCAGTTGCGACATGCCAGAATGTTCGATTCCTTCGGCACGCTGCAAGATCACATGCAACAACATGCCAGCTTGCTACAGCCAAAATTTGATGCGGTGATCTCGACCCTGCAGCATTCCTTGGGTGGCACCGGTATGGGCTCGTGGACGCACCCTAAAGGTGGTTATTTTATATCGTTTGAAACCCTGCCTGGCTTGGCCCAGCGTGTGGTTGCACTGGCTGCAGATGCGGGCGTGAAGCTCACGCCGGCGGGCGCCACTTTTCCTTATGGCAAAGACCCAAACGACTCTAACATTCGCATTGCTCCGAGCTTTCCAAGTATCAGTGACGTGCAAGCAGCGGTTGATGCTTTCGTTATCTGCGTCAAGCTAGCCACGTTTAGACATTTGGCAAGCCAAGCAAGCAACGGTCATCGGTAACAGGAATCGCGACACGTCGGAAGCCTGACTAGGCGTCATCTCCATGAGGTGGCGCCATTGGTGGGAAAGGCAGACGAGTCACGTTACTCGTCGAGGTTGAGCTCGAATTCGGTACCTGTGAAATTTTGGGGGCTCCCTCCTTCTCGACTTCATCGATTCGGATCACCGCCTGATAGGGGATGTAGGTTCTTTTGACACCCGCGAATTCGGTTTTGAGTTTCTCTTCGCTGGGATCTACAACAATCTGCGAGCGCTCTCCAAAGACAAACTCTTCGATTTCGATAAATCCCCACATGTCGCTTTGGTAGATTTGGCGAGCAAACACCTCGAATACTTGATTGGCATTGTGAAAAATCACTTTATACACTCTGTTCTCCGTGCCCTATCGCTGTTTCAGAATACTATGAAGGGCGCGCAATACTACCAACGTTGCTGAAAATTGCCACTGATATTGCGCCCTACAGTCTAAATATTGTGGCTTAACGTCTAGGTTTCAAGGGCTTAGATCGGTATACTCGCTGGCCTATTTGGAAACGCGAAGGTTAGACGCATCATGTCGGTGAAAAAATTGTTCATTCAAACCCATGGGTGCCAAATGAATGAGTATGACTCGGCTCGCATGGGCGATTTACTCAAAACGACCCACCACCTTGAGCGTACCGATAACCCGGAAGAAGCGGATGTACTCTTGCTGAACACCTGCTCGATCCGCGAGAAAGCGCAAGAGAAAGTTTTTCATCAGCTAGGTCGCTGGAAACCTCTCAAAGACAAAAACCCGAACTTGATTATCGGCGTGGGTGGCTGCGTTGCCAGTCAGGAAGGTGCCGCCATCGGCAAACGCGCACCTTACGTTGATCTTGTTTTTGGACCACAAACCCTGCATCGGCTCCCAGCCATGATGGCCGAAAGGGCGGAACGAGGCCCGGGAAACACCCTCGTTGTTGACGTCACTTTTCCAGAAATCGAGAAGTTTGACTGCCTGCCCGAGGCAGAGATTAAAGGACCGAGCGCTTTCGTTTCAATCATGGAAGGCTGCAGCAAATATTGCTCGTTCTGCGTCGTACCCTACACTCGGGGCGAAGAAGTATCGCGGCCACTCGATGACGTGATTGCTGAGGTTGCCAGTGCAGCCGATCAGGGTGCCCGTGAAGTGAATCTGCTCGGCCAGAATGTGAATGCCTATCGAGGCTTAAATCACCTCGGCGAGATCGTCGATTTTCCAGAGCTACTGACTTACCTGGCGCGAATCCCAGCGATTGAACGGATCCGCTACACCACGTCGCATCCAGTCGAGTTTAGTCAAGCTTTAATCGATGTCTACGCTGAAATACCGCAGCTCGTAGATCATCTCCACTTGCCAGTTCAAAGCGGTTCAGATCGTATTTTAACCGCCATGAAACGCGGCCATACCGCCCTAGAATACAAGTCGAAGATTCGTGCCTTGCGAAAGATCCGTCCTAACATCAGTTTATCGTCCGACTTCATTGTGGGCTTCCCAGGCGAGACAGAGGCTGACTTTGAGGCCACCATGAAGCTAATCGAAGACGTTGGCTACGATTCCTCGTTTAGCTTTATTTACAGCGCTCGCCCGGGAACACCTGCCGCCGAGCTAGCAGACGATACGCCAGAAGAGGTCAAGAAGCAGCGGCTACAGCGACTGCAAGCAAGGATCACGCAGCAAGCCCAGGCGATTAGCGCAGCGATGGTGGGTAGCGAGCAGCGTATTTTGGTGACTGGTCGCTCTAAAAAAGACCCCGGTGAACTGCAGGGAAGAACCGAAAATAATCGAGTCGTTAATTTCGCGTGCAGCGATCACAGCATTATCAATGATTTTTGCTGGGTTACGATTGATGAGGCGCTACCGAACTCACTGCGCGGTACTTTGAAAAAAAATCACTAAAATCACACTTTTTTGGACATCGCGGCTTGACTCAGTGCGCAAGCCGACTATCCTTATTTTTCTAATGACTTCGGCTTTCGCCATCGACACGAATTGACGCAAATCACAGATTCACGCACCTCAGAGCTCCACGTCGTCTCGACTACCCTAGAACCGAACAATTCTCAGTATTTGGCGGCTCTGTGTGGCCAGTATGATGCGCACCTGAAGCAAATTGAAGCTAACCTGAATGTCAGTATTGCCTCTCGAGGTAACCGCTTCACCATCAGCGGACCTTCAGCTTCGAGCGAAACGGCAAAAACGCTTCTTGAGCAGCTTTATTCCGTGATTCGCGCGGGCGAATCTTTGTCTCCGGAGGCACTCCACGTACATATGCAAACATCCGATATGAGTGATCTTAACTCGGCTCCCATCAGTGAGCACTTGCACGACCAACCCTCTGACAGCGAACACTTCGTTGTCATCAAAACCAAACGCGCACCCGTAAAACCACGCGGTAAGAATCAGCTTGGCTATGTTAGAGCCATTCAAGATTTCGATATCAATTTCGGGATCGGTCCGGCGGGAACCGGCAAGACCTATTTAGCGGTCGCCTGCGCAGTCGAAGCCCTGTTACAAGAGCGGGTCAGACGCATTTTACTGGTCAGACCCGCGGTGGAAGCCGGCGAAAAATTGGGCTTCTTGCCCGGTGATCTCGCCCAAAAAATAGATCCCTATTTACGCCCACTGTATGACGCGCTCTACGAAATGCTCGGCTTTGAACAGGTCAACAAATACATCGAGCGCAACATTATAGAGGTCGCGCCACTCGCTTTTATGCGCGGACGTACCCTTAACAACGCTTTCATCATCTTAGACGAAGCGCAAAACACCACCCGCGAGCAAATGAAAATGTTTCTGACGCGGATTGGATTCGGCTCTACGGCCGTCATCACAGGTGATACGACGCAAATCGATCTACCACGTGGCGCTGCTTCGGGACTGATCCACGCCAGCCAGATTTTAGAGGGCGTTGACGGCATCAGCTTCACGTATTTTTTAAACAAAGATGTCGTGCGTCACCCCTTAGTGCAGAGGGTGGTTGAAGCCTATGATCAGCATGAACTGAAAGTTGCTGCAGGCGAGAGCCAACACCGATGACCGTGAGCGTGTGTGTTGATCGGGCGAGCACGATCGATAGCCCAGACGATGACAGTTTCCATACTTGGATCACGGCGGCACTAAGACGCTGTGATCGCCAAGGTCATGTCGACATCAAAGTTGTCGATAGCGACGAAATGCAGACGCTGAATCAGATCTATCGGCACCAAAACAAGCCTACTAACGTATTATCCTTTCCCGTTGATTTGCCGGCCGGCGTAGAGAGTGATCTGCTCGGCGACATTGCCTTGTGTGGCCCGGTGATAGAATCGGAGGCCCATCTTCAGAATAAGCCCCTTAGCCATCACTGGGCTCATATGACGATTCATGGATGCTTACATTTACTCGGCTATGATCATATCAACGAAAGCGATGCAGTGACGATGGAATCACTCGAAACTAGCTTGCTGCAGTCGCTACATATCCCTAATCCCTATCTTGAAATTTCCCAGGAGACAACACAATCATGAGCGATGAACAGCCCAGCAGTGAGGGCAATGATAAATCGTGGTTGGATAAAATAGGATTACTCTTCTCGAGCGAACCCCGCACCAGAGAAGATCTACAAGACGTCTTGAATGTCGCAGTCGATAACGAGCTGATTGACCGCGATGCGCTCAGTATTATCGAAGGTGCTATGCAGGTGAGCGACTTGCATGCCCGAGACATCATGATACCCAGAGCTCAAATGATCGTGGTCAAAGAAGATGCCACGCTCTGTGACTTGCTGCCGCACATCATTGAATCTGCGCACTCTCGTTTTCCGGTTATTGGTGACAGTACCGATCAAGTACTCGGGATTCTGCTGGCGAAAGATCTACTGCCGCGACTACTGGCTCAAGAACATGCTGAATTCCGGGTGAGTGATTTAATGCGCCCGTGCTTTGTGGTTCCTGAGAGTAAGCGCCTCAACGTTCTGCTGCGAGAGTTTCGCCAAAACCGGAATCACATGGCGATTGTGATTGATGAGTACGGTGGCGTCGCTGGACTGGTGACCATTGAAGATGTGCTCGAGGAAATTGTTGGCGAGATCGAAGACGAAACCGATATTGACGAAGACGAGTTCATTCGTCGAATCACCGACTCAGAATTTTTCGTGAAAGCGCTGACACCAATTGATGAGTTCAACGAGTACTTTCAAACTGAGTTAAGCGACGAGGAATTCGATACCATCGGTGGACTGGTCATCCAAGCCTTTGGACACATGCCTGCGCGTAACGAGACCACTTCGTTTAACGGCTTCAGCTTTAAAGTCATTCACGCTGACCAACGTAAAATTCAGAGCCTTCGGGTTTCCAAGCTCTAGCGACTGCGCTTATGAAACCTAAACATCCTACCCTGAAGTCTATTCTGCTAAGGTGTGCGATAGCCCTGTTAGCCGGTGCGAGTGTCACTCTCGCGCTCGCACCTTTCACGCTTTGGCCTGTCGCTGCCATCTCACCTGCGGTGCTGTGGCTCTTGTGGCACTTTTCCGAGCGACCTCTCACACCCTTACTGGGATGGTTCTATGGCTTGGGGTTATTCGGTGCAGGCGCTTCTTGGGTCTATGTCAGCATTCATCAATTTGGCAACGCTAGTGCTACTCTAGCCGCGTCACTCACACTCCTATTTTGCGGCCTACTTGCACTCCTATTCGTGGTCATGGCCTTCGTTTACCGCCGGCTACTGTGGAATCGGCCACTCTCACTAACCCACGCCCTTGCGTTCACTGGCTTATGGGTTTTGAACGAGTGGTTGCGGACTTGGTTGCTCACTGGGTTCCCATGGTTATTCATCGGTTACGGACTCATTGACACCCCGATGGTAAGCATTGCGCCTGTCACTGGCGTGCTTGGGCTGTCGTTCATCCTTTGTGGCTTGGGCTGCCTATGGGCCTTGGCATTATTCCGACGCACAGTCTTGCACCTGAGCGCAGCGGTCGGCGCATCAATTGGCATCGCTGTCATCAGCGCGAGTCTCGCCAGCATCGACTGGACCTCCCCGAGCGGCGAGATACGCACAGTCGCCATCGTTCAACCCAACACATCGCAGGCAATCAAATGGAATCCTCGTTATTACGAGGCCATCTTGAGCCAGCTTGATGAGCTCACCCTGCAGGCGCTTCCTGGTGATATTGTTATTTGGCCTGAAGCGGCAGTGCCCGCCCTTTATCATCGTGCCCTGCAAGATATTGACCCCATGGTACAACGTATCGAACAAAACGATCAGGCGCTCATTAGCGGTGTCCCATTCGCAAATCGAGCGACCGAACGGTATCACAACAGTATTAGCGTTTTTGCAGGCGGTGAGGGGCTTTATCACAAGCAGCGCTTAGTTCCGTTTGGGGAGTACGTTCCGCTCGACTTCGCGCTTCGCGGTCTGATTGATTTTTTTGATCTGCCGATGTCGAACTTTTCATCCGGTGATTCCTATCAAGCGCCTCTGTGGGCACAAGAACAAATCATAGCGCCGTCAATTTGTTACGAGATCGTCTACCCTGACCTAGTTGCTCGCGGAGCTCGAGGCACAGACTGGCTCCTTACGATTAGCAATGACGCTTGGTTTGGTGACTCCATAGGCCCAATCCAACATTTGCAGATGGCCCAAATGCGAGCAGCAGAAACTCAGCGATATCTGGTTCGCGGAACCAGCAATGGGATTTCTGCCATCGTCAGTCCGCAGGGAAAAATAGTGACACGCTCGGATCAATTTGTACCTGCCCTGATTCGCGGAGAGGTACACGCTCGATCGGGATCCACGCCATTTATGCAGGCGGGCAGCACGCCGGTTCTGGTGCTATCCCTCATTGTCCTTCTGTACGGCCGGCAGCGACCCCTTCAAGATCCGGCGCTCAAGGGCAAAAACTAATCGAGAGAAGCGAACCAGTACCGCTCCGTCGCTGATAACTGCTAACATAGCACTTACGGCCAGCACCGGACGTGCAGGTCCCGCATCCTTATTGAGAAGAGAGTTTTCGTGCATTACCAAGCATCTGTGATAGAACAAGACGCCCAAGCGTTTTGGGATAAAGAAGCCAGCTTCATCGCCACACCTGACCCCTCACGTGAGAAATTTTACTGCCTCGCGATGTTTCCCTATCCCAGCGGTAAGCTGCACATGGGTCATGTTCGCAACTACACCATCGCCGACGTGATCGCCAGATTTCAGCGGATGCAAGGCAAAAATGTGCTGCAGCCCATGGGCTGGGATGCCTTCGGTCTGCCCGCAGAAAACGCCGCAATTAAGAATAAAGTACCCCCAGCCGCATGGACTACCGATAACATCAGTTACATGCGCGACCAGCTGAAACGCCTCGGTTTCGGTTACGACTGGTCTCGAGAAGTCACTACCTGCGATCCAGATTATTACCGTTGGGAACAATGGTTCTTTACCCATCTGTTCGAACAAGGGCTCGCTTACAAGAAACAAGCGGAAGTGAATTGGTGCGAGACTGATCAAACCGTGTTGGCGAACGAGCAAGTGGTCGATGGTTGCTGCTGGCGCTGCGATAACCCCGTGGAACGCCGCACCATTGATCAGTGGTTTATCAAGATCACTGATTATGCTGAGCAACTGCTGAACGACCTCGATACGCTAGATGAATGGCCTGAGCAAGTCAAAACCATGCAACGCAATTGGATTGGTCGATCAGAAGGCGTCGAGTTACAGTTCGACGTACCCGAGTATGGGGCCTTATCCGTTTATACCACACGGCCTGATACGCTCATGGGTGTGACATATGTTGCCGTTGCAGCGCAACATCCTTTAGCGCAGCAAGCAGCAGAATCCCAACCCGATCTTGCGTCTTTCTTGAAGCAAATCTCAACCGCCAAAATGGCGGAAGCCGATCTCGCTACTGCTGAAAAATTAGGTATGTCGACCGGGTTTACAGCCGTGCATCCACTCACAGGGGAGCACGTTCCAGTTTGGGTGGCGAACTTTGTCTTGATGAGCTACGGCTCTGGTGCAGTTATGGCGGTGCCGGGACATGATCAGCGCGATTGGGAATTTGCGACCAAATATGGCTTACCTATCGCTCAGGTCATTGAACCGAATGATGACAGTGCGTGTGACATCACTTCAGCAGCCTACACGCAGCGTGGTCGACTTATTCATTCCGGCGACTACTCAGGGCTTTCATCAGATCAAGCATTCGATGCCATAGCAGAGGCCTTAAACTCAAAAGGTTGCGGTAAAAAGACAGTCCAGTATCGACTTCGCGACTGGGGTGTCTCACGGCAACGCTATTGGGGCGCGCCAATTCCCATCATCAACTGCTCAAGCTGCGGCCCTGTAGCCGTGCCAGAGTGCGACTTGCCCGTGGTCCTACCGACTGATGTCGAGTTCGACGGCATTGGATCGCCAATCAAACAAATGCCAGAGTTTTACAATACCCACTGTCCGCGCTGCGAGTCGCCGGCCGTCCGCGAGACCGATACCTTCGATACCTTCATGGAATCTTCATGGTATTACGCGCGTTACGCCAGCGCACATAATGACTCGGCAATGCTCGATGCCGACGCTAACTATTGGTTGCCCGTTGATCAATACGTCGGCGGGATCGAACACGCTATCCTGCACTTACTGTACGCTCGGTTCTTTCACAAACTCATGCGTGATGCCGGTCTTGTGACCTCCGATGAACCTTTCAAACGATTGCTGACTCAGGGAATGGTGCTGAAAGATGGCGCCAAAATGAGCAAATCAAAAGGCAATACGGTCGACCCACAGGCTCTCATCGATCGTTATGGTGCCGATACAGTGCGTTTATTCAGTATGTTTGCGGCACCACCAGAACAGTCTTTAGAGTGGTCAGATGCAGGTGTAGACGGTGCACATCGATTTTTGAAACGTCTGTGGCGGATGGCTTACGAGCATATTGATGCGTCTTTTGACGCACCAGAAAAACCGCTAGAGCCCCAAGCGGTAAGGCGTAAGCTTCATGAAACGATTGCCAAAGTCAGCGATGATTATGGCCGCCGACAAACGTTCAATACCGCCATTGCAGCCGTTATGGAGCTCTGTAACGACTTGGCGCGTCTGGATCAAAGTCAGCAAGATGCGTATGCGGTGATGCGTGAGGGGTTAACCGCTGTGATCAAACTGCTTGCACCCATCGTGCCTCATCTGAGCCACGCGCTATGGCTAGCATTGGGACACCAGTCGGATATGACACACGAAACATGGCCAGAAGTAGATCCTAGTGCTCTAATTCGTGACACCCTAGAATTGGTCGTGCAGGTGAATGGCAAAGTCAGAGCAAAAATCGACGTGCCAGTTGACGCCTCTGAAGAAACCGTTCAACAATTGGCTCTCTCTCAAGATAACGTGCAGCGGTTCATTACAGATGTAACAGTGCGTAAGATCATTGTTGTACCGGGCCGACTCGTTAACATTGTGGCTAACTGATGACCTTTTTAGTGCGTTTAACGGTGGTACTCTTGGTAGCGGTTATCGGTGGCTGTGGCTTCCAACTGCGTGGCCAAGTTCAAGGGGGTTCAGCCAACGTTGAATCTTATGTGGATATTCGGGTAGTGGGATTAAGCCCCTACAGCGAGTTTGCCACCCAGCTTAATAACTCGCTTGCAGCTGCGGGAATTAATAGCGGCTCAGACGCAGACCTCACCCTTATTGTAAAACCGGTTGAGTTCAGTCAAAACACGCTCACTGTGGGTGAGTCTCTGCGAATTGCTGATTACGATATCCGTGGACAAGTGCGCTACCAGCTGATCTTTCGTGACGACCCCAACACTGCGACCAATGAAATGGCCGCAAGTGATGAGTTCGAGCGAATTATCGAAGCCTCGCAACGACTTGAATATGATCCTGAAGCACCACTGGCAAGCCGTACCGAACAAGATCTGATCGAACGAGAATTGCAACAAGAACTCGCGAATCGACTCACCCAGCGAGTCGCTCTGCGTATTCGCGCTATTGGGTCATAATGCAAATTTACCCCAATACGCTCGAACAACACCTATCGGGTAACTTGCTCCCAGTTTATTTGGTATCCGGTAACGAACCACTCCAAATGCAAGAATGCTGCGACGCGATCCGGCAAGCGGCAAGGCGGCGTGGCTTTGAAGAACGTCTTATCCATCACGCCGATAACACGAGTTTTCGATGGGATGATTTTAGTGCCGAGTCTAATGCACTCTCTTTGTTTGCATCGCAACGTCTCATCGAATTACGGTTGGGGACTAAAAAAGCAGGCAAAGAAGGTGGTGCGGCTCTGACGGAATATTGCTCACGCTGTGAGCCTGACGGTGATATTTTATTAGTCACAACAGATCAACTCGACAAGGCAAGCCTTAACAGTCAATGGGCGCAAAGCATCGATCAGGTTGGGGGTATTATTCGCCTGTGGCCGATCGAGAAACAACAACTACCGCAATGGATAGAGAACCGAATCAAACTGGCTGGATTAAGTATCGAGCCAGAGGCTCTCGCCCTATTAGCCGATAGAGTAGAAGGCAACCTGCTAGCCGCAGCACAAGACATCGAGAAACTAAAACTCTATGCGGCTGATGACAATAGCATCACCGTTCAAACCGTAGTGGAAGCGGTGACAGACAGTGCCCGTTTTAATGTCTATGACTTAGCCGACACTCTTTTAGCGGGTCATGCTTCGCAGTCCGTTCGGATGCTTAAGGGCCTTCGTGATGAAGGCACCGAAGCCATGGCTATTCAGTGGGTGATCAGTCGCGAGATTCATCTGATTCTGGATATTCAGTCAAGCGTGCACGCTGGGGTCTCTTTATCTCAAGCACTGATGCAGAACCGAGTTTGGAAAACACGGCAACGAGTGGTGGAGGCGGCAGTGAAGCGCCTGTCAAAAAAACGTTTAGAACGCTCGGTGTCACTGCTTGCCGATGCTGACCAATCGGTCAAAGGGATCAAGCATGATGACCCCTGGCAACTCTTTGAAAAAATAGCTGTTAACCTCAAACAAGCCAATCGCTAATAAAGGAACCACATGAGTCTTTCATTCTATGATGCTACGGTTAAACCCCTGATCGCTACGATCAAAAATTTACAACGCGTGATGAAAGTCGGTCAGCGACACATTAGCGAGCAATCTCTTGACGAGCAGGCGCTTTTAAACGCCCAGTTATTCCATGACATGTTTGATTTACGCACCCAAATTTTTGCCGTTCAAATGTTGGCAGGGCATCAAGGAGCGCTTCGTATCGCTGGTATAACCCCGACCCCAACAGGGGCCATCGAGAGTTTTGCTGATGCAGATGCCACCCTCGTCACTCTGCTCGACGACCTCAATAACATCGATGCGGATGCGTATGAGCATTGTATGAACGAACCGGTACAATGCGATCTCCCCATCGGGTCTGCTCACTTTAATACCGCGTTAGAGCACATGCAGCAGTGGGTCATGCCCCACACCTACTTTCATGTGACTACGGCTTATAATATTTTGCGACACAAAGGCGTGCCTCTGGGGAAAAGCGATTTTTTAGGTGCGGTTAACATGCGCATAGAAAAATAAAACGCCTCTCTTAAGAATGGCCACCAAGATATGTCGCCTATAGCGACACATTTTGGTATTGGCCCTTATTTTTTTAATACAAAACCTTGATCTCGGTCTCGAACTAAAATACTGTACAAAAATACAGTATTAATAGGGTCGGTAATTGCCTCCCCTAGTACAACGAAACGAGGTCACACATGAATGCATTACTCGAACACGTTATTCAGCGCCAAGATACCTGGTTAGGCGGATTTAATCATGGCGAAATCAATGTCAGCACTTATCGCCGCTGCAGAAGTACCGGCTACCCCACTTTAGATGCTGTGTTAACCGGTGGCGGCTGGCCTTTAGGAAATACCATCGAAATGCTGAGCGATAGCTATGGATTAGGCGCTATGGGCACTTTTTTACCCATTATGCAGACACTGTCTGAGCGCGATCAGTGGCAAGCCTTCATCAATCCACCCTGTACACCTTACGCCCCTCTACTCGAAGCACGCAACATCCCTACAGAGCAAGTACTCATCGTGCACACAGCTTCCAAAAAAGATATCCTCTGGAGCACCGAACAAGCCATTAAACATAACACTTGCGCTACAGTATTCGCCTGGCTTGGTGAGCATCAGTACAGCTATGCCGAGCTGCGTAAACTGCAACTCGCCGCAACTGAACACGATAACCTTATCGTACTATTTCGGCCACTAAAGGCGGCCCAAGATCACGCACCCGCCTGCTTACGTTTAAAGACAGTGGCCTATCGAGAATTTGAAATCATCAAACAGCGCGGTGGTAAACAACAGATTAAAGTAAACTTACCGGTAACAGACGACCTGCCAAATCAACCACAGCTGTGGGAATTGCCGGTCAACACACCAGAGGCAGCGATTGTGACAGTTGCCTAAGTAAAGCGAGCAAGGTATGAGCGATCAGTGGCTAACAGACTATGGCGTGACGATTGGAGTTGGAGCACTGATTCTCTTCATGGTCTTCATCGTTTGGGATTTAGCCAAAAGAAGTCATGCCGGAAAGTTTGGCACCATGATTCTGTATATTGCGCTCGCGATGGGTGTCTTCGGGTTTCTCATCAAGATTATTATCGGTTATCTACTGAATAACGCATCTGGTCAGTAATACCAATAGAGCTTCAACAATCATGTGGTTATGTATTCGACTGCCTCGCTGGGCACTAGATTGCCTTCATACTGAGTCTTCGGCTGCAGCTGTTATCGATAAACAAACTATCGTTTGCATCAACACGGCCGCCCACGATCTGGGTATTCGAACTCAGCAGAGTTTAGCGCATGCTTTACAATTAGCCGGTACAGACACTGTGCTATGGCTTCCAAGAGACCCGCTTAAGGAGACAAGCGGCCTAGAGGCATTAATCAGCTGGGCTTACCGCTACACACCCACGCTATACCGCGATTTTGGTCACAACGTGCTACTAAAAATCGGACCTAGCCTCAGGCTATTTAAAGGTGTCGAAAACTTACTCACCCATCTACAAACGGACTTAGCACACCACCTTTATGACTACCGACTCGGGGTTTCTCAGTCACCAATCCGCGCTTGGCTGGCGAGCTTTCTAGACACCGAAGGTCAATCGATCAAACCAACCGATCTAGCATCGATCTC
>CBFHJC010000035.1:0-17506 GCA_965656045.1 Aequoribacter sp. | reverse complement strand
TACTATTATCGAGTCTATTAACACTGGCACTGGTATCTCTGTTTGTCTCAGCCAGACGATCATCCTTGCAAGATGAGCAGCTCGCGACACTGCAAGAAGTGGGTCGTTATGCCCTCAGTTTTCTGAGCCGCGAACTAGAAATGGCCGGGTTTATGGGTGGATTCGATCAACTCGAAGTCATAGACAACACCACCCTCGTGGCGCCGAGTCAATCAACGGTGACCCAGGATTCATGCTTAGCGTTGCTATTGGATAGTCAGCTTGGCGTGACACACTTTAATAATGTCGACGAGTTTGGCCAGGAGACGGATTATTCGGGCCAACCTACAGGTCGCTCTTTACCCTCCGATTGCAACTTGGGGTATCGGCGTTTGGTGAAGGGTAGCGATGTCGTTGTGATTCGCCGCGTCAAAGATCGCTCGATGCAAGAGCGCGGATTTGCCGCTGATGATCTCATCCCTTGGGTTGTTTACCTTTCCTTTAGCGATCTGTCAGGTCCTGCGAGTCTCTATTGGGGATCTAACCTTCATGCCGTAAGAGCACTGCAGTCACGTTCACCGCAAAACGAACTCGAAACCTGGGAGTTTGCGCCCCAGCTCATTTATTTACGAGAGCAAAGCGATGTGCTGTGTACAGATCAAGGAGCGCTTCCGCCAGAATTGTGCCGAATCCGCCTAAAACAGTCGGGTTATGGGTTGTCGCCGCCCCAATGTTTGGTTGATGGGGTGGAGCGTATCAATATTACGTTTGGTCTTGATAGTGATCGTAATGGCGTTGTGGATCAGTGGGCCGATGTCGCGCCGACGGATTTATCGGCACCCATCCGAAGTGCCGCGATTGATCTGTTAGTTCGATCTGCCGTTATAGAGCCTCATTACTCCGACCCCAAGAGTTATCTTCTCGGCCGAGATCTGTATGACCCGACTCAAGATGGAGTCGGTTGCACTGAAAATCATCGCCGCACTAGCTTTCACACGGCTGTCGAAACTCGCAATCTTTGGTCCTTGAGGCAATGACGCCTTGCACGGCAGGGGTGCAGTCGATACGTCTGACGAAGCGGAGTCAGGGAGGAAGTATTATTCTGATCTCGACGCTATTTTTGCTGGTTCTGGGATTAATGGCAGTTGCACTCACAGAGAGTAGTCTCATGCAAGTTCAGATGTCTCAGAAAGAATCGGCGCGTCTGCAACTCAAGCACGAGGCGATGGGGTTAATCGATGATGCTATTCTGCGTATGGATCGTGCCAGTTTGGAGCACCAAGTAAACTCGGAGGGCTGTGACGATAGCGATTGGTTTAGCTCGATTTTTAACTGCGAGAATACGGCTTTGGTCAGCGATCGAATCCTGAGCTCGGGCGACATTAATGTCTCGATTCAAGATCGGGGTGCGATAACAAGCATAGCCACTATCAAGGCTCTGGAGCAGAGGCTTGGATCGGTTATCCTCGGAGCGGTTAGAAGAGAGATTAGGGTAGATATTGATCGCTCCCGCCAATCATTAGGCCGAGTTGCGTTGATTCAGGGCGTAGTGCAGGTAGCGACGGCAACGATGGAGCCGCCGGACTCAGTGTTGGTATCTTCAGATCTCAATCACCCAGAATACAGCACACTAAAAACGTACTTTCGTGAAACAGGGCTCGATCGATGATGCGACAGTCGCCTCAGAGCCACTGGCCTTATCGATCCCGTGGTTTCCGTCGCGAGCGAGGTTTGACAGTGATTGAGCTGAGTGTGGTATTGCTGATTACTGGGTTACTGATATCAGTATCGATTGCGAGTTATCGTTCGCTGTTATTGAAAAACCATCGGATTGTTGCACAGGCTGCCTTACTTGAGTTAGTGAGCCGCCAGGCTCAATTTTTTGCTAACAATCTACGCTACGCGCTGACCTTCGACGAGCTCGGGTTGCCGTCTCCTTATTTCATCTCGGGGACGGCGATAGCTGTTGAATCTCGTCAAGCAAGCTATGAGATCAGCTGGGTAGTTGATGACGCTCGTTGGTTGGGATTCAAGGCGATACCGATGAACGGGCAGCGTCAAGACGAACAGTGCGGTACTTTGTCGATAACGCGTATTGGCGAGCGATCTGCCACCGGTCGACTCTCTACCGATTGCTGGTAGAGATGCACTCGATGCAGTAATTGCCTATACTCGGCGTCTTCGAATTGCGAGGTCGCAGCCTTGACGGTGAGTATTCAATTTGCACTGGTGCAGTGCAATCCGATCGTGGGAGATTTTGACGGTAACGTGGCGCTGTGTCTTGCAGCGATACAGCGTGCCAAAGAGGAACACGAGCGTCCTGTTATCGTGTTTCCCGAGCTCGTCCTTATTGGTTATCCTCCGGAAGATCTTTTGCTGCGACCGAGTGTGGCTCCGCGAGTTGAGCGGGCTCTCGCGGCGCTCTGTGAAGCAGTTGGCGATGCTTATGCTATCGTCGGGTATCCCCGGCGAGAGGGCGACAAGCTCTATAATGCCGCTGGCGTATTACACCAGGGTAAAATCATTGCGGAATATCACAAGTGGTGCCTACCGAACTACCAGGTTTTTGATGAAAAGCGCTACTTTGAGCCAGGCCACTCAGCGTGTGTTTTCGAGGCCTATGGGCACTTGGTTGGATTGACGGTCTGTGAGGATATTTGGTTCTCACAACCTACGCAAGCGGCTGCGCAAGCGGGGGCCCAGGTGATCATCAACATTAACGCCTCGCCCTTCCATAAAGGCAAGCAGGCGGAACGCGAGCGTGTCGTTGCCAATCGTGTGGCTGAAATCGGTGTGCCGATTGTCTACGTGAATCAGGTGGGAGGCCAAGACGAACTGGTATTTGATGGCGGCTCTTTTGTGATGGATGCGAACCAGCAGTGTGTATATCGGTCCCCACGATTTGAGCCGGATTTTGGAAGCGTGACTTTTCCACTTGCTACTGATCAAACGCGAGTGCTTGCGACCTCAGAGGAAGCCGGGCAAATCGCGGGATTTCAGGTCGATACGCTAGAAGAAATATGGCAGGCCCTAGTGCTTGGTGTAAAGGACTACGTGAACAAGAATGGTTTTCCTGGTGTTCTACTGGGATTATCAGGAGGTGTTGATTCGGCGCTAACACTCGCAGTTGCGCAGGCCGCACTGGGTAGCGATCGGGTGCACGCCGTCATGATGCCTTTTCGCTATACCTCCCAGATGAGTATTGAGGACGCCGCACTTCAAGCTCAGTGGCTGAACGTGCATTACAGTGTGATCCCGATAGAGGATATCTATGAGAGTTTCACGCAGGCTTTAGCAGGCGAGTTCCTGGGGTATGAGCCAGATTCCACTGAAGAAAACATTCAGGCACGCGCGCGCGGTGTCTTGCTGATGTCGCTGTCTAATAAGACTGGAAAACTCGTTTTAACGACGGGTAACAAGAGCGAGATCGCCGTGGGTTATTCGACACTTTATGGGGATATGGCGGGCGGCTTTAATGTCTTAAAAGACGTACCCAAAACGCTTGTTTTTGCCTTGTGCCATTATCGTAACAGCCTGCAGCAGAGTATTCCTGATCGAGTTATTAGTCGGCCACCGTCTGCCGAGTTGGCGCCTGGTCAGACAGACCAAGATTCGCTCCCCCCCTATGAGATTTTAGATCAGTTAATTGATCTATACGTTGAACAAGACTGCAGCGCCGAACAGATTATTGAGCAGGGCTTTGATCAACAGGATGTCTACCGCGTGATTCGTCTGATTGACCTCAATGAATACAAGCGCAGACAGGCACCCGTTGGTATCCGACTCAGCATGAGAGGTTTTGGGCGCGACAGACGATATCCAATTACCGCACGCTGGCGCGCAGGTCTTTAAGGTGTGTAATTAAACTGCGGTGGAGTGGGCGGATCGAACAGCCCCAAGCTTGCACGGTTGATCCAAGATTCATCCGCATCGGCAACTTGTTCGGGATTAAACTCACCGTCACGGTTGAGGCTGGGGTGCTCTGGATAGTTAAGTGCTAAAGTCTCGATGGCAGGTTGCGCCAACTCCGGCATTTCTAAAAGCAAATAGCCATGTGCCATGACTGCTAGCGCATCTGCTGTTGCATCGCTGCGCTGGTAATTTTCTATGACGTATCGTCCACGATTGACGGCTGCTAAATAGGCCCCGCGTCTGAAATAGTAATTAGCAACGTCGATTTCGTGTCGTGCCAGCAGGTTCCTGAGGTGAACCATTCGGGCCCGCGCGTCTGGCGCGTAACTTGAATCTGGAAAGCGAGCCAGCAATTGGGCGAACTCGGTAAAGGCTTGCTGGATATGACTGGTATCACGAGATGACTCAGAAGTGGGTAGAAAACGCGCAAAAATGTTGTTATTTCCCGAGTGAGCAGCCAGTCCTTTCATGTAGTACGCGTAATCGATACTGGGGTGCTGGGGGTGCAAGCGAATAAAACGATCGGCGGCCTCGATGGCCGCTTCTGGCTGATAAGCCCCATAGTGGGCGTAAATAATTTCAAGCTGTGCCTGCTCTGCATACTTGCCGAAAGGATATCGAGATTCCAAACGTTGCAGCGTCTTGATAGCCAGATCAAAGTTTTTAGACTTTAAATACTTTTGCGCTTCTGAATAGATTTGTCGCTCTGCGGCATTAGCGTCGCTCTCGAGATCATCATTGCTCGCGCAGCCTCCCAGAAGAGCAACGAACACAAGTGCCATTAATGAAGCTAAAAAGCGTGAGGTATTGGGCATGGCTGACATGGTAGACTCTGATTTCATAAAGCGTCATTTAACCACAAGCCGAGCACTTCATAAACAGGTACCTCATGAAAGAACATATCAGACTCGAAGCCGTGGTACCCAGTGAATTGCATGGGAAGCGGGTTGATCTTGCCGCGGCTGCTCTTTGGCCTGCCTACTCGCGCGGCAAACTACAGTCTTGGATTAAGCAGGGTGGATTACAGGTAGATGGCTCTGTCGTTCAACCCAAGCAAGCGGTTGCGGTTGGCTCTAAGCTCACTATTGATACAGAACTCGAGGCGGTAGTGACTTGGCAGGCTGAATCGATGCCTCTGAACCTGCTTTATCACGATGATGACATTATTGTTGTGAATAAGCCCGTGGGCTTAGTAGTTCACCCAGGGGCGGGCAACTGGGATGGAACATTGGTGAATGCGCTACTTGCCTTTGATCCCACGTTAGAGCAGCTTCCCCGGGCCGGCATTGTGCATCGATTAGATAAAGACACCTCGGGTGTAATGGTGGTTGCTCGCAGCCAGCTCGCGCATCACAGTCTGGTCGAGGCTCTGCAGGCAAGAGAGGTTTCGCGGCACTATATTGCTATCGCTCATGGCGCCCTGACAGGTGGTGGTAAAGTGGATGCACCCATTGGACGCCATCCCACGGCACGGAAGAAAATGGCCGTCGTTGATTACGGCAAGCCTGCGGTGACACATTTCAATCTGGTACAGCGATATCGGCATTTCACGCAGTTGAAGTTATCGCTCGAAACGGGAAGAACCCACCAAATCCGAGTTCATATGGCGCATCGAAAGAACCCTCTAGTTGGCGATTCCGTCTACGGTGGACGATCCAGAATTCCCGCCGATAGTGATCAGGTGCTGGTAGATGCCATTCGATATTTCCCCCGTCAAGCCTTGCATGCTGAGCAGCTATCGTTCCAGCATCCAACTAGCGGCGACTGGGTCAGTTTTCATGCGCCGATCCCAGAAGATTTACAGAACCTTATCGATGTGCTCGACCGGTATGACCGAGCATAACGAGCCGTTCGTGGCGTATCCTGATCTCGACTTGCCAGAGGGCATTCGCTTTTGGGTCGCGTATGGACCAGATCATAGTTATGAGTGGTCCACGCGTGGCCAGCAAGATACCCACTTACTCGCTCAGACACTCGGTGTGGAACGGGTCACTCGGATGCATCAAACACATTCCACCCGGGTTATCGATGTGGATCGACCGCTGGCTGAACTGAGTGATGTCGATGGCTGTGTCAGCAGAACATACTGTAGTCTGGCCGTCATGACGGCAGACTGCTTACCGCTGTTAGCTTGTGATGCATCAGGAACGTCTATTGGTGCCTGTCATGCAGGCTGGAGAGGGCTGGCTCAGGGTATCATCCCTCGATGGCTCTCTGTACTTGGCGGCGCAACACGCGATCTGCGGGTCTGGATTGGTCCCGCAATCAGTCAATCGAAGTTTCAAGTGGGAGCCGAGGTGGTCGATGCCTTTGGCGTGAGCCCACATTTTAAAGGTGTTGATATTCAGCCATATATCGCGCCTGATGATTCGCGAGCAGGTGCATCCACCCTAAATCTCGTTGGGTTGGCGCTGGCTCAGCTGCGTGCATTTGGCGTCGGTAACACTGCCGCGCTCGATGAGTGCACCGCCACGTCATCACGTTGTTTTTCTTATCGACGTGATGCGACGCCACGAAGAATACTGACCGGCGTCACCAAATCCCCTAGTTGAAATAGGGTTATTAAGCCCCCATATCAAGTTCAAGAAACACAGAGCGCACTCGGCGCTTTTCTGAGGAGTTTGATATGCGAATGGAAAAGTTAACTAATCAATTACAGGCGGCACTTGCTGATGCGCAGAGCATCGCTGCGGGCCGTGATCATAATTTAATCGAGCCAGCCCACCTGCTGAAAGCATTGTTAGAACAGCGAGATGGTTCTACTCGATCTTTATTATTGAAGATTGGCGCTGATTTGGGCGCTATTACGACTGCGGTGAACAAGCAAGTTGATCAAGCACCGGTGGTGAGTCCAAGCAGTGGAGAGGTGCATATTTCAGCTGATTTGGTGCGGCTTCTTAATGGTGCTGACAAGCTGGCGCAGCAGCGAAAAGACGCCTACATCGCCAGCGAACTGGTACTTCTTGCTGTATTTGAAGTGGCGACGCCACTGACTAAAGTCATTCAGTCAGCAGGTGTTACCAAGTCGGCGTTAGCCCAAGCGATCGACGATCTTAGGGGTGGTGCAAGCGTTAATGATGCGACCGCCGAAGAGTCTCGACAGGCACTTGAGAAATATACCATTGACCTCACCGAACGTGCCGAACAGGGTAAGCTCGATCCTGTGATTGGTCGAGACGATGAGATACGCCGAACCATACAGGTATTGCAGCGCAGAACGAAAAATAATCCGGTACTTATTGGCGAACCAGGCGTTGGTAAAACAGCGATTGTCGAGGGTTTGGCCCAACGAATCGTCAACGGCGAAGTGCCAGAGGGTCTCAAGAATAAGCGCTTACTCTCGCTTGATTTGGGTGCATTACTCGCGGGGGCTAAATTCCGCGGTGATTTCGAGGAAAGGCTGAAGTCAGTCCTCAAAGAGCTCTCGAAAGAAGAGGGGCGTGTGATCCTTTTTATTGATGAATTACATACGATGGTGGGGGCAGGTAAAGCCGAAGGTTCGATGGATGCCGGCAATATGTTGAAACCGGCTCTTGCTCGTGGCGAATTGCATTGCGTTGGAGCGACTACCTTAAACGAGTATCGAGAGTTTATTGAGAAAGACGCTGCGTTGGAGCGTCGATTTCAAAAGGTCCTCGTCAATGAACCTTCCGAGCAAGATACAATTGCAATACTAAGAGGGCTCAAAGAGCGTTACGAGGTGCATCACAGTGTACAAATTACCGACAGCGCGATCATTGCTGCCGCTAAATTGTCACAGCGCTACATTACCGATCGTCAGTTGCCAGATAAGGCGATAGATCTTATCGATGAGGCAGCCAGTCGAATTCGAATGGAGATCGATTCCAAGCCAGAAGCGCTTGATAAGCTTGAACGACGGCTCATTCAACTCAAGATTGAACGTGAGGCGGTCAAGCGAGACACGGACGCGGGTGCTCTCAAGCAGCTCGAACGACTCAAGCAGGATATCGAGTCGGTGGAGCGAGAGTTTTCGGATCTAGAAGAAATATGGAAAGCTGAAAAGGCCTCTTTGCAGGGTGTTGCGCACATCAAAAGCCAGATCGAGCAAGCTAAGCTGGATCTCGAGGCAGCACGTCGGACGGGTGATCTGAGTCGTATGTCTGAGATTCAGTATGGACGTCTGCCCGAGCTCGAGAAGCAGTTCCAGCAAGCCGAGGATCAAGATCGGCCCGAGCACCAGCTCTTGCGATCCAATGTGACCGATGAAGAAGTGGCTGAAGTCGTATCACGATGGACGGGTATTCCGGTCGCTAAAATGATGGAAGGGGATCGCGATAAACTACTGCGAATGGAGCAGACTCTTCGTGAGAGCGTGGTAGGCCAGGAAGAAGCCATTACGGCAGTCTCAGACGCTGTTCGTCGAGCGAGATCGGGCCTGTCTGATCCCTCGCGTCCGAGCGGCTCTTTTCTGTTTTTAGGTCCTACCGGCGTTGGTAAAACAGAGCTGTGTAAATCACTGGCGCGTTTCTTGTTCGACAGTGAGCAAGCGATGATCCGCATTGATATGTCGGAATTCATGGAGAAGCACTCGGTGGCACGACTGATTGGGGCGCCTCCGGGCTATGTGGGCTATGAACAGGGTGGTTATTTGACAGAGGCTGTGAGGCGTCGACCATACTCCTTGTTGCTGCTTGATGAGGTTGAGAAAGCGCATCCTGACGTATTCAATATTTTACTGCAGGTACTTGATGATGGCCGGCTCACCGATGGGCAAGGTCGGACTGTTGATTTTCGCAATACAGTGATTGTCATGACCTCGAACTTAGGTTCTGATTTGATACAGGAACTCGCCGGTGAGAGTAACTATAGCGCGATGCGCGATGCGGTGATGACTCGTGTTGGCCAGCATTTTCGGCCAGAGTTCATTAACAGAATTGACGACTCTGTCGTATTCCATCCCTTACAACAAAACCAGATGCGCGGTATTGCGCAGATTCAGTTGGCAGGATTGACGGCTCGATTGGCTGAACAAGATATCACCATCGAGTTGACTGAGCCCTTGTTAGATCATTTAGCGATGCTCGGTTTTGATCCTGTTTATGGTGCCCGACCGCTCAAGCGCGTGATTCAAAAGTACATCGAAAATCCACTCGCAAATCATTTGCTGTCGGGAGAGTTTGGTGCCGGTGATCACATTAAAGCGGATTACACTCAGGACGAGATCCGTTTTGACAAACGGGGATCTGACTAGCCGCAATACTGAATGATCAGTTGCTCGGTATGTTCAAGCTGAGCTTTTTGTTCCTCGGGGGTCAGGAAACGATAACTGCCCTCGGGGTTTCTCACTCTTATCAGCATCTGAGTTTCGAGAACCTTCAAATCTGCCTGTGCTCGCAGGCAATAGGTTGCCGTTAAATCGACACCCTGAAGACGCAGCGGTGCCTCATTGACAGGATCATCAGAGGCGACGAGGTCGATATCGAAAGGAAACGTTTGAAGTTTCTGATTCTCGGGAACACTGATTCTAAAGTTAATCCCGGCAGGGGGTGGCCTGTCACTGTGAACCTCGCTACCGTCTAAGGCTCGCCAAACGTAACGTGTTACTTCCGCTTGCGTGCCGATTGAGGACCCTAACAAAAAAATTGAAGCTAGAAACCAAGGTATATTTATAAGCATTCTGAAGTACGTAATTTGATAATTCGCCATAATACGAGGTCTTCTCAGCAATCGCAACGCGGAAAGCTCACTGCGCAGGTTGACTTTTGATGACCAAGCCCTAACAATTGCCGCCTTCGATGAATCGTCGTTATACGTACTGTGTAATGACGCGTGTTCGCTGTTAACCTCAGCTAACACAGCATCGTTTGCCCCGTCCTAAGCAGCTTCGGCTGTGGCTTGAACTGCGTTATCCCGCAGGCGAACAAAACGGGTTCACTGTTTATCAGTGGCATCGCCAATGGAAACCAGCATCTGGTCACTGTGTGGGCACACAGGTTAGAGGTGCTGTGTTACTACCACATCCCTCTATTCAATGACACGTAGCATGTGAACTTGCTGCGAAAATGAGGAGTGTTGTTTTGGAGATGCTATCTGGCGGTGGAATGATCGCCCGAGCGCTAGAGCTCGAGAACGTCGACTATATCTTTGGCTACCCTGGTGGTGCCGTTCTTCATATCTACGATGCTCTCTTTAATGATTGCAAAGTACCCCATATTTTGGTCCGTCATGAGCAGGCAGCGACTCACGCTGCAGATGCCTATGCGCGTGCGACGGGTAAGCCCGGCGTGGTTCTGGTGACGTCTGGACCAGGCGCGACCAATGCCATTACGGGTATCGCGACTGCGTACATGGATTCGATACCGATGGTTGTATTCTCGGGTCAAGTGGCGAGTCACTTGATTGGCGAAGACGCTTTCCAAGAAACTGACATGTTGGGGATTTCTCGTCCGATCGTGAAGCATAGTTTTCAGGTGCGTCATCCATCGGAGCTGCCTCTGATCATCAAGAAAGCCTTTCATATCGCGGTGAGCGGGCGTCCCGGCCCCGTCGTTATCGATATACCCAAAGACATGACCAAGCCCGATGAATTGTATCCTTTCAAGTATCCTGACAGTGTCTCGATGCGATCTTACTCTCCAGTTCAGAAAGGACACGCTGGGCAAGTTAAGAAGGCTGCGAAGTTGCTGTTGAGCGCAAAACGCCCCGTTATTTACTCCGGTGGTGGTGTTATTTTAGGGAAGGCGAGTGACCTATTAACCGATCTGGTGAAACGTCTGAACTACCCCGTAACCAATACTTTGATGGGACTTGGCGCATACCCGGGTAGTGATCGACAGTTTTTAGGCATGCTCGGAATGCACGGCTTTTACGAAGCCAATACAGCAATGCACAATGCCGACGTGATACTTGCCGTCGGTGCTCGTTTCGATGATCGTGTTACCAACACCGTGAGCAAGTTTTGCCCAGGTGCAAAAATTATTCACATCGATATTGATCCAACGTCGATCTCTAAAACAGTCAACGCGGACGTACCGATCGTCGGTCCAGTTCGGGTCGTGTTAGCAGATTTGCTGGCCCAAATAGAATTGTTGTGTAAGAAAGATCCGACTTTGCCCGATGCGGCGGCCCTGCAACGGTGGTGGGCGCAGATCGAAGAATGGCGCGGTAATTACGGCTTGTGGACTGCTGATCGCTTCGCTACTGGCGGGCCTCATATTATGCCTCAGCAGGTGATACAGAGTTTGTATCGTGCCACGAATGGAGATGCTTACGTGACCAGTGACGTGGGTCAGCATCAAATGTTTGCCGCTCAGTATTATAAGTTTGACAAGCCTCATCGCTGGATCAACTCTGGTGGGCTTGGGACTATGGGTTTTGGATTGCCCGCGGCAATGGGCGTGAAGTTGGCCTTTCCCGACGCACACGTGGCTTGCGTGACGGGGGAGGGGTCAATTCAGATGAACATTCAAGAACTCTCGACCTGTAAGCAATATGATACGCCTATTAAAATCATCAACCTGCGTAATAACTATTTGGGGATGGTCAAACAGTGGCAAGACATGCAGTACGAGGGTCGTCACGCCATGAGTACCTACGAAGATTCTCTGCCTGATTTCGTAAAACTGGTCGAGGCCTATGGTCATGTCGGTATCCAGGTGACGAAGCCGGCTGATTTAGATGCAGCGATGGATGAAGCGTTTGCTATGACCGATCGGTTGGTCTTTTTAGATATTTTTATTGATCCAACTGAGCATGTTTATCCGATGCATATCGCGCCCAACGGATCTATGAAAGATATGTGGATCAATAAAAACGAGAGGACCACCTAATGCGTCGCATCATTTCAATCCTAATAGAAAATGAGCCCGGCGCCTTGTCGAGGGTGGTGGGGCTGTTCTCGCAACGAGGCTACAATATTGACACCCTAAACGTTGCGCCAACAGAGGATTCAACACTGTCTCGACTCACTGTAACGACCGTGGGCGATGATCGTGTCATCGAACAGATCACCAAGCAGTTGAATAAGCTGGTTGATGTGGTGAAACTCGTTGATCTCTCAGAGGGTGCCCATGTTGAGCGGGACTTAATGCTCGTAAAAGTCAGGGCCGAAAGTGAGGCGAGGGATGAAATTCGTCGGGTCGTTGATATTTTTCGGGGTCAGATTGTCGATGTTGGTCCTCAGGTATTCACGATTCAGCTCACTGGGGCGGCGGACAAGTTAGATGCCTTCTTAAAAGCGCTCGATGAGACCTCGATTTTGGAGGTTGTGCGATCTGGTGTGGTGGGTATTTCAAGAGGCGAAAAAATACTTCGATTATGAGAGCTTTGGCTAGCACACGGCTCGAGTTCAACTAGGACTCCCCCCACAGCGATCTGGGCGATGGCTGGGTGGGGAGCGACTCCGCTGCTCATATTGACGCAGCGGTTACACCATTGACTGCTAGGCTAAGGACTTCATGTCAGTCATGTAGCCACGCAGTCGCTTGCCGACCACTTCGACAGGGTGAGAGCGGATAGCCTCGTTTACGCTGATCAGCTCTCTGTTGTCGACCCAGTTATCGGACCCGATGCCTTGTCCGATGACATCAATCGTGATGTCCTCCATGAAATCTTTAAGCAATGGTCGGCAGGCATGATCAAATAAGTAGCACCCATATTCTGCCGTGTCCGAGATCACAACGTTCATCTCGTATAATTTGCGGCGTGCGATGGTGTTCGCAATCAGCGGGGTTTCGTGAAGCGACTCGTAGTAGGCTGATTCAGCGATGATGCCCGCGGCGACCATGGTTTCAAACGCCAGCTCGACACCAGCTTTGACCATCGCGATCATGAGTATGCCGTGATCGTAGTACTCTTGCTCGGCAATCTCTTGCTGCGTATTCACTGCCTTTTCAAACGCGGTCTCGGCTGTCGCTGCACGCCAAGTGAGTAGGTTCAGGTCATCATTATCCCAGTCCGCCATCATGGTTGAAGAGAATTCACCCGTAATGATGTCGTCTTGGTGTTTCTCGTAGAGTGGCCGCATGATGTTTTTGAGCTCCTCCGCAAGATAGAACGCGCGGATTTTGCCGGGGTTTGACAAACGGTCCATCATGTTAGTGATGCCGCCTTGTTTGAGACCTTCGGTGACAGTTTCCCAACCATATTGAATGAGTTTAGACGCATAACCTGGCTCTATGCCAGAGGCCACCATTTTGTCAAAACATAAGATCGATCCTGTTTGGAGCATACCGCACAAGATGGTTTGTTCGCCCATGAGATCTGATTTGACCTCTGCAATGAATGAGCTTTCGAGGACACCTGCTCGATGACCGCCGGTACCGACTGCATAGGCTTTCGCCAGCTCAAGACCCTGACCTTGTGGGTCATTCTCGGTATGTACTGCGATCAAAGTAGGCACACCAAAGCCACGTTTATACTCTTCTCTGACCTCTGTGCCGGGGCATTTAGGCGCTACCATAATCACGGTGAGATCCTCACGAATCTGCATACCTTCTTCAACGATATTGAAGCCGTGGGAATAGGATAAACAGGCACCTTGTTTCATCAATGGCATGACCTGAGAGACAACCGCCGAATGCTGTTTGTCTGGTGTTAAGTTTAGGACTAAGTCGGCGCTTGGAATAAGCTCTTCGTAGGTGCCGACAACGAAGCCGTTGTCATTGGCATTTTTGAAGGATTGGCGTTGTTGTGCAATCGCTTCTGGACGCAAGGCATAAGAAACGTCAAGTCCGCTATCACGGAGATTTAGGCCTTGATTCAGGCCCTGGGCACCGCAGCCCACGATGACTAATTTTTTTCCTTTGAGTATCGAGACACCATCACTGAACTCGCTAGAGCTCATGAATCGACACTTGCCAAGCTGTGATAGCTGGAGTCGCAGGGGCAAAGTATTGAAGTAGTTATTACGCATGGTCATTAACGTCCTATGGTTGGCTTAAAAAGTGAGACGCATGTTAAGGGATTCAAAAGCTTGCGTAAAACGCTAAAATAGATAGACAGTTTTGCAGGAAGTGAAAAATGGATCCCAGAACTCTTAAGGTGTTTATTCAAGTGTCAGACACTCTCAACTTTTCGAGAGTTGCCGAAATGTCACACATGAGTGTCTCAGCCGTTAGTCGAACGATCAATCGGTTAGAGCAACAGGTCGGTGTGGCGCTGTTGCAGCGAAGCCGGCGCGCAATGTACCTCACACCGGCTGGTCGAGAGTTTAGCGTCTTTGCGAGAGACTCTCTGGTACGCTGGGAGGAATTAAAGCGATCTTTGAATGCAGCGGATCACCTGCGAGGGGAGTTGAGTTTATTTTGCTCAGTAACTGCCTCGCTACACGTGCTTGGGCCGATTATTGATGCGTTCCAGTCACGTTATCGTGAGGTCGATCTGATGCTGCATACTGGCGATCAGGCAGACGGTATCGCTCGAGTGATGAGCCGCATTGATGACATAGCGGTTAGTGCAAAGCCGAATGACCTGCCTCAAGCCTTGGAATTTCTTCCTCTCATGAAGTCACCTTTGGTACTTTGTATTCCAAAGCGTGAGGGTCCGGTGCGCTCTCAAATTGCTGGCGATGGCGTAGACTGGTCGAGTCTGCCTTTCATCTTGCCAGAACGAGGTGTCTCAAGAGAGGCGATCGATCGTTGGTTCTCAGAGCTGGCGATCCAGCCTTCGGTGTATGCACAGGTTTCGGGCCACGAGGCTATTGTCGCCATGGTGAGTCTCGGTCTTGGGGTGGGTATTGTTCCTGAGCTTGTTCAACTTGGGACAGGTCTTGCTGAAGGTGTTGAGGTGATCTCAGCTCCGATTCACCTGCCGGAGCTTATGATCGGCTTATGCACGCTGAGCCCCCGTCTTAAGGATCCTTTACTTAGAAGTTTTTGGAACGTGGCTAGCGAGACTTATCACTCTCCGTGATAGCATAAGGAAGTTGAATTTGGGAGAAACCAATGGCACAGCATGAGTCGTCCACCAACGATACGCCCACGATACCGGTCTTTGATGCAGAGGATCTGGCTGCGCTCGAGCAGTTGATTGATGAGCATGAAGAAGAGGTCATCGAGGAGGGTGAAACGGTTCGTCGGAAAGGAATTTATTTGCTCCCGAATTTATTTACTACCGGTGCCTTATTTGCTGGGTTTTATGCAGTAATTGCGGCAGTTCAAGGAGACTTTGAGGCGGCACCAATCGCAATTTTCTTCGCGATGGTCTTCGACGGCCTCGATGGACGCGTGGCGCGGTTAACGCATACCAGTAGCAAGTTTGGCGCTGAGTACGACAGCTTGTCTGATATGGTGTCGTTTGGGGTCGCACCGGCACTGGTGATCTTCATGTACGCCCTCGAGGGTCTGGGTAAGTTTGGTTGGAGTGCGGCATTTGTTTATCTTGCCTGTGCGGCTCTTAGATTGGCGAGATTCAATACTCAAATTGATCATGATGATGGCGAACAATTCACTGGTTTAGCCAGTCCCGCGGCGGCGGCCGTGATCGCGAGTGGGGTCTGGCTGGCTCACGATATTGGATTTACGACACCTCAGTCGGTGCCAGGCGAGCTGGGAATTGTGCTTGCTTTTATGACGGCCATTATCGGATTGGGGATGGTGGCAAATTTTAAGTACCCGTCCTTTAAAGGGTTGGATTTGCGGGGGCGGGTGCCCTTTGTCGTGATTCTTTTGGTTGTGATCGGGTTTAGTTTGGTCACGCTTCACCCGCCCACTGTTTTTCTGGTCACTTTTGTAGTCTATGCGTTGTCGTCGCCCGTACTTAGTGTCATGAAGAAATTCAAGTCAACAGGGCCAGCCGAGCCTCCACAAGCATAAAGTGAGAACTAGTATGCGGCGATTTCGACCTTATTATGATCGCACAATTCGTTCGTCTGACATTACTGATGAGACAGTCTATCTGAATCGCAGGCAATTGCTGGGCGCAGGCGCAGCTCTAGGGCTTTCATCAATGCTGCCGAGAGGGGCTAGCGCTGAGCCGGTGGTGCGTCCCTTAAACTACGTCAATGCAAGTGAGTCAGGCTGGGGCAAGGATGCGGAAGATCAGCTCACGCCATACGCCGACGTAACGAGCTACAACAACTTTTATGAGTTTGGGATGGATAAGAGTGCGCCAGCAAAATATGCGCACCAAATGACAATCGATCCTTGGAGTATTGACGTCACGGGTTTAGAGGGCGGTGATCAGACGATTCCGCTCGAGTCCTTGCTGGCGCGGATGACGCTCGAGGAACGGATCTATCGACTTCGATGTGTAGAGGCCTGGTCGATGGTTATCCCATGGGTCGGGTTTCCGTTGGCGGATTTGGTCGAGTGGCTGCGGCCGAACAGTAAAGCGAAATATGTTGTATTTGAGACCTTGCATCGTCCGAAGGAAATGCGTGGGACTCGGTCATTCAGTGCAGTAATAGACTGGCCTTATCAAGAAGCACTGCGCTTGGACGAGGCTATGAATCCGCTCGCGTTTATCGCGGTGGGCTTATACGGCAAAAGCCTCCCTAATCAGAATGGTGCGCCGTTGCGGTTAGTGGTGCCCTGGAAGTATGGCTTTAAAAGTATAAAGTCAATAGCGCGCATTGGTTTCGTTGAGAGTCAGCCGGCGACCAGTTGGCAGCAGATAGCGCCTCATGAGTACGGTTTTTTTGCCAACGTTAATCCCTCAGTTGATCATCCACGATGGAGTCAGCGATTTGAAAGGCGCTTGCCCTCCTCGTTATTCTCCCCCAACCGAATTCCGACACAGCTATTCAATGGGTATGCCGATCAGGTTGCGGGACTCTATAAGGGCATGGATTTAGCGCTGAACTACTAATGAGTCAGGCTCTTGATCGACAGAGGTTGCTGTTAACCGGCTGTATACATGCGGTGGCCTCGATCTCAGTGTTCTGGCTTGTATTAAAAGTTATCCAGAGCGATTTGGGACCTGATCCGATCAAAACACTATTGTTGACCACTGGTGAGTGGGGCCTTTGGTGCCTGATAGCTTCACTAATGGTCAGTCCATTGCGGTCGTCATTCGGTGCGTATCAGCTAACGGTAACTCGCCGGCCTCTTGGTTTGTGGGCCTTTGCCTTTTTCTCTTTACACGTTCTCATTTTTTTACAGGGGTATGTGGTCTGGTCGCAATCACTGCTTATCGAAGAGCTGGTAGAGCGCCCCTATATAACTGTCGGCTTCTTGGCTTGGCTGCTATTGCTGCCTTTGGCGATCACTTCTACGGCAAAGTGGCGTCGCCGATTAGGTAGGCGATGGAAGTCACTGCATACTTTGGTCTATCCGGCGGCGATCTTTGCCTGTTTACATATCTTATGGCAAATAAGATCTGATTGGTTTTTGGCTAGCTTTTATAGTGCGGTTTGTGGTTTACTATTGGGCTCGCGTTTATTTCTATATCTTCGACGCAGAGCGAATCGGGTGGCTGAGTAAAAGCAAGCTGCCTACAAGGGAAAATCTAGTTTTCACAGAAAACGAAAATACTCCTTGCACGCATTGTGTGGTTACGTATAATGCGCGTCCTCGGTCAGGGAAGTGGATGACTGAGGGAACTAATCTCCTGGCGAGATTGGGTTGTTTAACAGACAGATGAAGACAGAAGTGTGGGCACTTGTTGAGGTATACAACACGATATATCAGACACAAGTGACTCATTAATTCATAGT
>CBFHJC010000034.1:0-17575 GCA_965656045.1 Aequoribacter sp. | reverse complement strand
AGCCTTTTCAACAAGGTCGTACATCGGCAGCTGCTGTTAGCGTTTCGAAGGCCAGCCGCATTGCTGAATCCGCTCACATTTTATGCTGTCGTTATTGCATTGATGCCCTTGGGTCTTGGGCCGGAACGACAAGTGCTAGCGGACTTTGCTCCGGGCTTGCTCTGGATTACGGCACTTTTGGCGTCACTTCTTTCAGCAGAGACGCTTCTCAGAAGCGATTACGATGACGGTAGCTTAGAGCAGCTTATCACCAGCGGCGGCTCAGTCTATTTGGCGGCATTGGGATACGTGATCTCACATTGGTTGATGACTGGGCTGCCTCTTATGCTCTTGGCGCCCCTGTTTTCGCAGCTGTTATCGATGCCAGTCGAGGGTGTGTTGGCACTTGTCGCTGGCATCGGCGTGGGCACTTTATTACTAAGTGCCCTGGGCACCTTGGGCGCTGCGCTAACGGTGGCGCTGCGCCGTGGCGGAATGCTCATAAGTCTTCTATTATTGCCCTTAGAAGTGCCCGTTCTGATTTTGGGTGCAGGCCTGGTTGAGCGAGCCATCTCGGGGTTGGCGATACAGGGGCTGTTGAGCATTTTGGTCGGACTTGCCGTGTTGGCAGTGACGCTTGTGCCGATTGCGATAGCAGCGTCGATCAGAATCAGCTTGGAAGTCTAATGAGTGGCTTGACCTCTTTGCAGCGGAGTTTTGAATAATGGCTTGGACATGGTTTCATCGATTAGGGTCACCGCCTTGGATTTATCACTTCGCTGGTCGTGTGTTGCGCTATTTGTTGCCAATGACACTGCTCATGCTGTGCGTTGGTGCGGTCTGGGGCTTGGCCTTTGCACCCCCCGATTTTCGTCAGGGTAACAGCTACCGCATTATCTATATTCACGTGCCCGTAAGCGTGGTTGCGTTGGCTGGCTATTACGTGATGGCAATTGCTGGAGCAGTCAGTTTGATATGGCGTATGAAAGTCGCCGACCTGATGATGCGGGTTGCGGCACCCATTGGTGCTGGACTCACGCTGCTTGCTCTCGTCACCGGCGCCGTTTGGGGTAAACCCACCTGGGGGACTTGGTGGGTCTGGGACGCGAGGATTACTTCGATGGTGATCCTGTTGTTTTTGTACGTTGGCGTGTATGCCTTGTATGAAGCCTACGACAATAAAACGCTCGCTGCCAAAGCCTGTGCGATCCTGAGTTTAGTGGGTACGGTCAATATTCCGATCATCTATAAGTCGGTGGATTGGTGGTATAGTTTGCACCAGCCGGCGTCGATAAAGTTCACCGGTGGCACCACAATTGACCCCAGCATGTTGTATCCATTGCTATTGATGATCAGTGCTGTATACGCGCTGTATGTGTGCCTGCTATTGCTCGGTTTGAGAGCGGGTTTAATTGACTCCGAAAGCACGACGAACTGGGTCAAACGAGAAGTCTTGGGAGAGCGTTAATGTATTTCGAGTCAATCGCGGACTTAATAGCGATGGAGGGCCATGGGGTTTTTGTGTGGTCGAGCTACGCGGTTTTCGCTATCGTTATTGGGCTGATGATTTATCTGCCAATCGCCCAGTTAGCGCGGCACAAAGCACGCCTCAAGGCACGCTTCGAAGCGCTCAGTCGCTCTGAATCAGAGCTCTCAGACAAGAGGTAGGCTGTTATGCATCCGAAACGTAAAAAACGCTTGTGGCTAGTGATCGGGGTTGTCCTTTTTTCAAGTGCGGGTATTGGGTTAATTGCCTACGGCTTGAGTGGCAATATCAATCTTTTTTATCCGCCGGCCGAGGTCGCCGCTGGCAAGGCCCCACATGGTCAGGCGATCCGAGTTGGAGGAATGGTTGTAGAGGGCAGTATTCAGCGTTCAAAGACCAGTTTAGAAGTGCGGTTTGAAGTCACCGATTATGCGGCGGTGGTGCCTGTGGTCTACAGTGGTATTCTGCCTGATTTATTCGATGAAGGGCAGGGTGTTGTTGCCGCCGGAATGTTAACTGAGCAAGGGTTGTTTCAGGCTACCGAGGTGCTCGCCAAGCATGACGAGAACTACATGCCGCCCGAGGTTGCCGACGCACTTGAGAAAGCAGGTCAGTTGCCATGATTCCTGAGTACGGTCTATTTGCTCTCATCATGACTTTTGTTGCGGCAATCGCGCTTGCTGTGATTCCGATGTGGGGAAGTTGGCGAGGTCACTCTGCCACCATGAGTGCCGCACGGCCGCTCGCGATTGTGATGTTTGCGTTCTGTTTGGCGAGCTTCCTTTGTTTGACCTATCTCTTCCTGACCGACGACTTCTCGGTTGTCGTTGTGGCGAATAACAGCAACTCTTTGTTACCCAGTTTTTACAAATTCTCAGCCGTTTGGGGTAACCATGAGGGCTCTATGCTGTTGTGGGTGTTGGTTCTTGCGGGATGGACTTTGGCGGTTGCTATTTTTAGTGCAGATCTACCAAAGATACTGTTAGCGCGGGTGCTTTCTATTATGGGAATCGTCAGCGTTGGTTTCGTAGGATTCTCGTTACTCACTAGCAACCCCTTTGCTCGGCACCTTCCAAGTGCACCGATCGATGGCAGTGATCTGAATCCCTTGTTACAGGACCCGGGACTGATCATCCATCCACCTTTGCTTTACATGGGGTATGTTGGCTTTTCGGTCGCGTTTGCGTTTGCTATCGCGGCGCTCATGGGTGGCCGGCTCGACGCGGCTTGGGCACGTTGGTCAAGACCTTGGACGAACGTGGCTTGGGGATTTCTAACGTTGGGCATCATGTTAGGCAGCTGGTGGGCCTACTATGAGCTTGGTTGGGGTGGCTGGTGGTTCTGGGATCCGGTTGAGAATGCATCCTTTATGCCCTGGTTGGCCGGGACTGCATTGGTGCACTCATTGGCAGTCACCGAGAAGCGGGGTGTCTTTAAAAGTTGGACCGTTCTACTGGCGATAGCGACCTTTTCGCTGTCACTATTGGGGGCGTTCTTGGTGCGTTCCGGTGTCCTGACCTCGGTGCATGCATTCGCCACAGATCCGGAGCGAGGCCTTTATATCCTTGTGTTCCTGTTGATCGTGGTCGGCGGCTCGCTCCTTCTGTTTGCGCTTCGAGCGCCTGCGGTCAATAGTGAGATCAGATATTCCTGGTTGTCTCGAGAAACGCTCTTACTGTTCAATAATGTCGTGTTTCTTGTGGCCACTTTGACGATTTTGTTTGGCACCTTGTTTCCGTTGTTAATGGACGCGCTAGGGCAGGGTAAGTATTCGGTGGGGCCGCCTTACTTCAACGCTGTATTTATCCCTCTGATGGCTTTGCTAGTGCCGGCTATGGGTATTGGTCCTTTCACGCGGTGGCGCAGTGACTCAGGAGCACGATGGACACGTCCTTTAATGTACTCAGCGGTTGTGTCACTTCTGATGGCCTTGATCTTGCCGCTGCTGGGTGGGGCAATGAATGTGTGGGTGAGCCTCGCCGTGTTGCTCGCTGTTTGGATTGTCCTAGGATTGGTCACCGATATCGCCATAAAGCGCGGCAGTTCGGGTACTTGGCGCTCGGTTCTACGGCGGCAGACGCCGAGCTACTGGGGTATGGTGATTGCTCATCTTGGGTTCGCCATGACGATTATCAGCGTCGTAGTGGTCACGCAATGGAATATGGAAAAAGATCTGCGGATGGTGCCTGGTGATACCGTCACTTTTGGAGATTATCAGTTCCAGTTTGAAGGTGTCGAAAAAGTGGTTGGTCCTAATTATGACGCCGATGAAGCGACCTTTAGCGCATTTTATCAGAGCCGTCTGATTGCTGAGTTAAAGCCCCAGAAACGACGCTATTTTGCGTCTGGGCAGGTAATGACAGAGGCTGCAATCGATGCTGGCTTTACTCGAGATTTATACGTTGCCCTTGGGGAACCTTTGGGGGCAGACAACGCCTGGTCAGTTCGGTTGCACTATAAGCCTTTGGTGCGCTGGATGTGGATAGGCGCTACCTTAATCGGCTTAGGTGCGTTCATCACGGTATTCGATAAACGGTATCGCAGAGCTCGGAATGTCAAAGAGCCTGTTGCTGGAGTCTCCCATGCCTAGGCTATGGCTATTTCTGCCGCTACTGGCATTCACAGCGTTGGCAGTGTTGCTGTTTCGGGGGCTGTCTCTAGACCCAACCGACATTCCTTCAGCCTTGGTTGACCAGCCTATGCCGGCTTTTGAGTCGACCCTCCTTGGTAGTGATCAGCGATTAACTCAGGAAGCGCTTACGGGTGCACCTAGATTGCTCAACGTCTGGGGTACTTGGTGTCCAACGTGCATTGCAGAGCATCCTTATCTGATGGACCTCGCTGCGTCCGGCGTTATTATCAGTGGCTTGAACTACAAAGATGAAGACGAGTTGGCACTTTCATGGCTCGCCCGGCTCGGGAACCCCTACGATATGGTTATCAAGGATCCTGAAGGTGATATCGGTTTGAATTTGGGTGTCTATGGTGCGCCCGAAACCTATGTGATCGACGCCTCTGGGATTATTCGCTACCGCCATGTTGGCGAAGTGAATAGTCGAGTTTGGAACGGTGCGTTAGGAGAAGCGTATCGGGCATTGGCGGCACCATGAGGGTATTTCTAGCGTGTCTACTGTTGTGGTCATCGAACGCCGCTTTCGGTGTGGTGGAAACTTACGAGTTTTCTGATCCAAACTACGAGCTTCGTTATCACCAGTTAGTCGATGAGCTTCGTTGTCCCAAGTGTCAGAACCAAACAATTTCTGATTCTGACGCCCCTATCGCCAAGGATCTGCGCCGCCGCTTATACGAGGAACTCGAAGCCGGAGCTAGTGATCAAGATATCGTTGAGGGTATGGTGCTACGTTACGGCGAATTTGTGCGCTATAAGCCGGCCAAAACAGGTGTCACTTTGTGGCTGTGGTTAGCACCCTGGTTCTTTCTTGCCTTAGGGCTTATGGCGTGGGCTGTGATGGCTCGAAAAAAAACAGCGACCGAGCGGCCGCTTAGTGCGCGTGCGAGCGAAATCAGCGCGCTGTTGGAGGACTCTAAGTGATTGCCTTTATCGCCCCCCTAATGGTGGTATTCGCCGCAACACTACTGTTGTTTTGGTGGTCTACCCGGCGCGTCACCGCCAGCGTCAGCACCAAAGAGGCCAACAAAGATTGGCTTGAGATGCGCAAAAGCGAACTTCTCGCGGAAGACGAGTCACTGACGCAAGAGGCGGCTCTGCGCTTGTTGGAAGAAGGCTTTAATGAGTTGCCCGAGGTCATCAATGCCGATCAGAAGCTGCCCTTTAGAGTGTATGTCGCAGTGGCGGTGGTTTTGTGCCTGGTGAGTGCGGCTCTTTATGTCAAGCTCGGCGCCTCTCAAGACTTAACCATTGCGCGCCAGCTTCAGCAGCTTGAAGTTGACGCTGACCCTCAAAAAATTACCGCATTGGCTCAGCAGCTAGAGGCCCGCTTAGTTGATCGCCCCGAGAATACCGAGTATCTGGGGCTTCTGGGTAGTTACTACATGGGGCAAGCAGACTACTCTCGAGCGGCCGAAATTTACCAAAGATTGGTCGAGCTCGCCCCAGAAGCGCCTCAGGTGCTGGCCTACGCAGCGCAGGCACGTTACCTCGGTAATGGTCGTGTGCTGGATACGCAAGCTCGGCTTTGGGCTGAGCAAGCAATTAGCATCTCCCCCACAGATCAAACTGCACTCGGTCTTTTGGGTATGGCAGCGTTTGAAGCAGGGACGTATCAGACTGCGGTGGATTACTGGTCCAGACTACAGTCTGTGCTGCGAGCATCAGGCAATGAAGTCTCGATGATAGATGATCTTCTGCAGCAGGCACGTCAGGCGGTTGCCGACGCTGCGCCGCCCACTGTTCTTGTTCCACAACTGGTGGTCGAGATCTCGCTCCCTGAAACTCATAGCGCCGACGGCGCCAGCGTCTATGTCGTGCTGAGAGCAGAGGGGGCGTCATCGGGTATGCCCCTTGCGGTTAAACGACTTGCGGCGTCCGACTTGCCGAGTCGTGTTATCTTCTCAGATCAAGACTCTATGGCGGGGCAGACACTTTCGAGCCTAACTCACGTTTCGCTCTCTGCACATGTCTCATTGGTTGGCGATGCTTCTAGCAAAGATGCACCTTACTTGGCGCCGCCACAGCTATCGGTCGAACTGAGGCAAGCTGAATCAGTGATCGTGCGTTTAGCACCTCGCAATGAATCCCTTTTACTGACGCCATAGGCGATTTCAGCGAAAGCGGGTACACTAATCCATTGTTAAAGTGTTTCATTTGAGGTCGCGCCATCGAGGCGACGCTTAAGCGCGAGAAAGATGCGATTAAAGTCAATAAAATTAGCGGGTTTTAAATCTTTCGTAGACCCGACAACCGTTCACTTTCCTCATAACATGAGTGCCGTTGTGGGCCCCAACGGGTGCGGAAAATCCAACATTATTGATGCCGTGCGCTGGGTCATGGGTGAGAGTTCAGCGAAGAACCTCCGTGGCGAGTCAATGTCAGATGTCATTTTTAATGGCTCTGGTGGTCGTCAACCCGTGGGGCAGGCTTCGATCGAGTTAATCTTTGATAATCAAGACGGCACTGTGGTGGGCGAGTATGCCGCTTTTGCCGAGATCTCGATTAAGCGATTGGTGACGCGTGCTGGGCAGTCTGATTATTTCTTAAACGGAACACGCTGTCGCCGTCGTGACATTACTGACATATTTTTGGGGACTGGCTTAGGTCCTCGCAGTTACGCGATCATTGAGCAAGGCATGATCTCGCGCCTGATTGAGTCGAAACCCGAAGAGTTACGGATTTTTATTGAAGAGGCTGCGGGTATATCGAAGTACAAAGAACGCCGCAAAGAGACCGAGAGTCGAATGCGTCGTACGCTCGAAAACCTCGAGCGTTTGCAAGATATTCGCGACGAGCTTGGACGTCAGATTCACCACTTAGAGCGCCAAGCTCAAGCGGCAGAGCAATACCGCGAATTGAAGCAGCAAGAGCGAGATGCTCGAGCTCTGAGCGGCGCACTGCAGTGGCAGGCATACTCCGATCAAATCGCCACCTTGGCCAGCGCTATCAATCAGAGCGAGCTGGATCGCGAGAGTGTGATGGCAGAGTATCGAGCGCTCGAGGCCGATTTAGAGCAACAGCGAACGGCTTATACAGAGGCCTCTGATGCCTGCAATCAAATTCAGGCAAATTACTATGCAATTGGCGCTGAGGTGACCCGTTTAGAGCAAGCTATTCAGTTCGAGGTTCAACGGCAGGAGCAATTGCAGCAGAGGCTTCAGCAAGCGGAGACGAGTGCGCAGTTAGCCAACGAGTCGCTTGCTAGCGATCAGTCGGCACTCGCAGTCGCACAGGCTGAGCTGGCGGAATTGAGCCCGCAGTGCGCGTCTGCGCAAGTGACAGTCGAGCGTTCAACGGCGGCTCTTGAAGTCGCCGAAGCCGCGATGCAAGAATGGCAGTCGCAGTGGGAAACCTTCAACCAATCAGCGTCGGCTGCGCGACAGTCGAGTGAGCTACAACAGTCGAAAATACAGTATTTAGAGCAAGTCACTACAAAGTTGGTACGCCGCCAAGAAGCACTGCTGGCAGAACTTGAGACACTTGATTCACGCGCTGATCAGGGCGAGACCCAGCGCCTCGAGGCACGTCTAGCGACGCTGGCACAAGAGGCTGACTCACTCGAGCAGCAGAGGCTTGCCGCTATTCAAGAGCGGGAGACGGTGCGCAGTGAGCTGGCCACTCATCAAACGACAATTGCTGACTTACGAACTCAGTCACAGCAAATTCAGGGGCAACTTGCCTCCTTCGAGATCCTTCAAGAGCAGCATGAGGGCCATGCTCAAGGCGCTGTAGATGATTGGATCAACCAAGCTGGTTTGACCAATGTGGCGACATTAGTGAGCGAATTATCAGTCGCTCAACGATGGCAGTCGGCCGTAGAACAGGTTCTGAGCCAAGACATACACGGTTGGGTCGTAGATAAGCTCGACATCGATAGTCGCTCCATTGCGGAATTTCCCACGGCGCAACTGTATCTGCAAGATCGTTCACAAAGGTCTAAGCCGCCTCAAACGCTGGCAGCGCAAGTGACCTCAGAGACTCTGCCCTCAGTGTTGAGCACAGTGAAAACCGCCGAAGATCTGGATGAGGCAATGCTTGGTCGACTTGAGCTCAAGCCTGGTCAGTCGATCATCACGCCTGATGGGCTGTGGCTGGGTCTTGATTGGATCAGAGTGCGACGGATAGACGATCCAGAGTCAGGTGCACTCTATCGTCAGGAACAAATAGAGCGTCTCAGAGCCGCTGCTGTGAACCTTGAGGACGCGATTAACAAGCAGCAAGCGCTTGGTGCGGAGCATGAAAATACGCTGGCCGCCTTGGATCGAACTCTAGAATCTTGTCGTACTCGTCTGCAGGCCTTGACGACTGAGCAGGGTCGGCTTAGGGCAGAGATATCCGCAATTCTTGCGCGAGATAGTAAAGAGAACGAGCGCCGGGCTGCGGTCGAGACGGAGCTCCGCGAGTTGCGCAAAGATTACGATTCGGAAGAACAAGCAATGGCTTTAGCGCGAGGAGAACTCGCTGAAGCGATTGAGCAGATCGAACGAGATTCGAAACAGCGCGAACACCTTATTGAGCTCCGAGAGTCGCATCGCAATAGCGTTGAAGCTCTGCGAACAGCAGCTCGTCAGGATCGAGATCAGTTGTATTCAACGACATTACTAGAACAGCAAGCTCAAGCGAAGGTCGCTGCGACTCAGCAGGCCATAGAACGTCTGCGACAGCAGGCGCAGGATCTTAACGCACAACGAGAACTTATTTTGAGCGAAATGGCTCAAAATGATGTTGATGTCGTGGCTCAGCGGCAAGCGGAGTTGGAGCGACAGCTGGAGTCCAGGTTAGAGATCGAACAGACGCTAACGCGGGCTCGGGAGGAATTGAGTGAACTTGAGCAAGCCATGCGCTCTGCTGATCAGGCCAGGTTAGGTATCGAGCGCCGCCGCGATCAAATAGGCTCGGTTCTTGAGGCGCAGCGCTTGGAGCGGCAAACCTTGAATGTGCAGCAAGCGGCTATTGTGGCGCGGCTGGAGGAAGAGAACTGGACAGTTGACAGGGCTCGCGCCCTGATTCAGCCGGGTGCTGAATTAGAGCACGTTCAAAGGCTCATTGAATCATTGGGTCAAAAAATTGGACGTCTGGGAGCGATCAACCTAGCTGCGATAGACGAGTTTGCAGCGCAGTCAGAGCGGAAAAGCTATCTTGATTCGCAGCACGAGGATTTACAGAGTGCGCTTGAAACACTCGAGGCCGCGATTCGCAAGATCGATAAAGAGACCAGAAGTCGATTCCAAGAAACTTTCGAGGAAGTCAACACGGGCTTGCAAACGCTCTTCCCTCGGGTCTTTGGCGGTGGCTCGGCGCATCTAGAGATGACGGGCGATGACTTGCTGGACACGGGTGTTGCGATCATGGCGCAACCCCCCGGCAAAAAGAATAGCACCATTCATCTTTTATCGGGGGGCGAGAAAGCACTCACCGCGATTGCTTTGGTATTCTCGATTTTCCAGTTGAATCCAGCACCCTTTTGTATGCTCGACGAAGTCGATGCGCCACTCGATGACGCCAACGTGGGGCGCTACGCCAAGATGGTAAAAGAGATGTCGTCGAAGGTGCAATTCATCTACATTACTCACAATAAACTGTCGATGGAGGTGGCCGACCAGCTTCTTGGCGTGACGATGCATGAGCCTGGTGTGTCACGACTGGTGTCGGTCGATGTTGAAGAAGCTGCCGAATTGGCGGGAAGCTAATGTCACGAGGAAGATTGTTCTGATGGAACTCGGTATGCGTGAATGGATGATTCTGAGCGGTCTGGCGCTTGTTCTCGTCATTTTAGCGGATGCAGTGCGGCGCACGGTGAAGCATCGTCGAGAGACGCAGCGTGTGATGCGCTCAGACCGGCCGGTAAGGAAAGAGCCAGAAGCCAACTTCGATTGGCTGAAAGAGCTGCCGAATGGTGGCGCCCGAGTGATCGAGCGGGGTGTTGTGAGGGACGGCAATGCGAATGCGGTTGAGCCAGAGTTGTCTCCCGCAGGCGAAGTCTCTGCTGCATTGCCGGACGACAGTATTTCGATTCCGTGGGACGAGACTCACGACGACCCCCGGGATGAGCCTGTCGATAAGATAGCCCCAGAGGATGCACTGCAGGCTGAGACGGGTTCGGTCACTTCAGAGTCCCAGCCTGATCCTCTCGATCAGATCGACAGTCCCACGATTGACGAGCGGCCTTCGGCCTCTGAAGCAACCGCTAAGCCAATGCCAGATTCGTCTTCGGCAGCGCCCACACGAACCGTCGATTGGTTAGAAGATCTCGAGATCAGTCCGGATGAGGCCGAAGATGAGGCCCCGGCCGCCTTGATAGAGGATGCACCACCGGATCATGTGCTATTGATCCACGTGAAAGCAGAGGCTCATCGTCCGTATCGAGGCGATCAACTGTTACAACTTCTTCTTGCTTGTGACCTGCGCTTCGGGGATCTAGGGTTCTTTCACCGCCATGAACAGGCGGGTGGACGGGGTCCGATCCAATTCAGTGTCTCTAACTTGCTCAAGCCCGGTGTTTTCGATATCGATGCGATGTCAGATTTGGAAGCAGCAGGTATTGTGCTCTTCATGCGAGTGCCGGGTCCTAAAGATCTGCTCACAGCCTACGATGCAATGCTCGAGACCGCGAGAACTCTCGTACACCACCTCGGGGGCTCATTACTCGATCATTCACACAGTGTGCTCACCAAGCAGGCAATTGAACACGATCGTTCACTGCTGCGGGACTACGCGCGTCGCCAGTTGCTGCACAGGAAGCCATGAGCGTTTTGCGGTCTGACTCAGGTCACACGATCGACGAATTAAGAACGCTGATAGAGCGTTATAACAAGGCCTATTACGAACAAGACACGCCTGTTGTCTCCGATGCGGAGTATGATCGTGTTTTTCGAGAACTTCAGACCTTAGAGGCGCAATACCCAGAGCTCGTGACGACAGATTCGCCCACCCAGCGGGTCGGTGGTGCCGTTTCTTCGGCCTTCAGCCCGGTCCAACACCTTCTGCCAATGTTATCGCTCGATAATGCGTTCTCGCCGACTGATCTCGCCGACTTTGACCGCCGAGTGCACGATCGTTTGGAGATCGATCTCGGCGTACCGCTGCTGTACGCTTGTGAGCCAAAGCTCGATGGCATTGCTGTCTCGCTGCGGTATGAGTCAGGTGTACTGATCCAAGCTGCGACCCGAGGCGATGGCAGGACCGGTGAGGATATCACCCATAATGTCTTTACAATTCACTCGATTCCACGTCAGCTAACTGGACCGGCTGTCCCCAGCGTTATTGAAGTTCGCGGTGAAATTTTTATGCCGAAACTGGGCTTTATGCAGCTCAATCAGCGCGCCCTTGAGAACGGTGATAAGCCTTTTGCTAATCCAAGAAATGCAGCGGCGGGAAGTTTGCGTCAGCTCGACTCACGTATTGCGGCGCAGCGACCCTTGGATATGTATTGTTATGGGGTTGGCTTTGTTGAGGGAGCCGAAGTGCCTACTTCGCAGTCGGAGCTCCTTCGTTGGTATCAAACGATGGGATTACCGGTTAATGCCGATGTCAAACAGGTCCTTGGAGTTGTCGAATGCGAGCGTTACTACAATGATCTAGAGGCCCGACGAAGTCACTTGGATTACGATATCGATGGCATTGTTTACAAGATTGATGACCTAGCAACTCAGGCCCAGCTCGGTACCGTCGCGCGCGCGCCACGTTGGGCAATTGCTCGTAAGTTTCCTGCCGAGGAAGCGTCGACTCGGCTCCTTGATGTTGAGTATCAGGTCGGACGAACTGGTGCGATAACACCTGTGGCGCGTCTTGAACCTGTCTCGGTCGGCGGGGTTGTGGTGAGCAACGCGACACTTCATAACGCCGATGAAGTGGCGCGCCTTGGGCTTCGTATCGGAGATCTGGTGACTGTTCGTCGAGCGGGCGATGTCATTCCTCAAATCGTTAATGTGCGTCTCGAGCACAGAGTAGCTGGCACTCGCGCGGTGGTATTTCCTGAGCATTGCCCTGTTTGTGGTGCTGCCGTGGTGAGAGAGCTCGGTGAAGCAGTGCAGCGTTGCAGTGGTCAGCTCACCTGCGCTGCTCAGAGGCGAGGTGCTCTGAATCACTTTGTGTCTCGGAAAGCGATGGATATCGAGGGATTTGGAGATAAGCTGATAGATCAACTTATCACCGCGAATCGTCTTCAAAGTCCTGCTGATATTTATACGCTCACTCAGGGTGAGCTCGAGCAATTGCCTCGTTTGGCGGCGAAATCTGCGAGTAATCTGATAGCCTCAATCGAGGCGAGCAAGCGGACGACATTGGCTCGTTTCTTGTATGCCTTGGGTATCCGTGAGGTCGGTGTGACCAATGCAGAAAAGTTAGCGGAGCATTTCGGTAGTTTGAGTGCGCTAATAGCTGCTGATCGTGACGCGCTGCTTGGGGTTGATGATATTGGCCCGGTGATTGCAGACCACTTGCTGGCCTACTGGGAGAGCCCAGAGAATCGAGAAGTTGTTAATCGATTGCTCGAGTACGGCGTTAAATGGCCCGATATTGTTGTGGCCACAGACTTGCCGCTGAGCGGTGAGACCTGGGTGGTGACTGGCAAGCTAGAGGGCTATACTCGCGATGAGGCGAGCGCTTTATTAAAACGGTTAGGGGCGAAAGTGGCCTCGAGTGTCTCCCCTAAAACGACGGCAGTGCTGGCCGGTCCTGGTGCGGGCGGTAAGCTTAAAAAAGCACAGACACTCGGAATAGAGGTGATTGATGAAGCTGAATTTCAAAGTCGTATGTCGGTTTACTCTTAGTGTACCCTTGCTATTCTTGGTGGCATGCGCCACAGCACCGCCGAATGATGTCAGTAATCTCTGCTCGATTTTCGAGGAAAAGGACGGCTGGTATCGATACGCCGAGGATGCTGCGGACGATTGGGGTGGGGATATCCCAACAATGATGGCAATCATGCATCAAGAATCGCGGTTTGTGGCTAAGGCGAAACCTCCCCGAAAGAAAATACTGGGGTTTATCCCGGGTTTTCGACCCTCGAATGCCTACGGTTACTCGCAGGCGTTGACCGGCACATGGGATCGATACAAACGAGAGGCAGGCGCTTATGGCGCTGACCGAGACAAATTTAAGGACGCGATTGATTTTATTGGATGGTATAACCGTTTGAGCATGCAACAGAACGGTATTGATCGCACCGATGCACGCGCGCTATATCTCAATTATCACGAAGGTCACGGTGGGTATGCTCGCGGAACCTACAAGAGTAAGCCGTGGCTTATAGGGGTAGCCGATAAAGTGGCTCGACAGACATCTCAGTACCGAGCTCAGTTTGCGTCTTGCGAGCAAGCGCTAAAAGATGCGAATCGCGGTTGGTTTAATTGGTTCTAATAGACCCCTTTTTTTAGGGGTGTGTCACATAACTGTCACGGCTTTTCGATCATAATATTTCAATGTTACAGTCATGACGAGGAGGCGTAACCTTGAAAAATTGCAAAGTACTGGTGGTGGAAGACGAGGTCGCAATTCGAGATATGTTGCGTATGGCACTCGAAATTGCCGATCTCAGGTGCATCGAGTGCGACAATATTCTCGACGCCCATGCGATCATTGTTGATAGACGTCCAGATATCGTATTGCTCGACTGGATGCTACCAGGTGGCAGTGGCATCGAATTATTGCGACGCTTAAAAAGGGATAAGGTCACTGAAGAAATCCCCGTCATTATGCTGACTGCGAAAACCGCCGAGGACAATCTCATTCAGGGACTCGATGTTGGTGCTGACGACTATATTACCAAGCCCTTTGCGCCGCGGGAGCTGATTGCCAGAATTCGCGCTTTGTTACGACGCAGTGGCGCTATGCCCTCGAGTGAGCGTTTAGAGGCTGGCGAGTTGGTACTCGATATGAGTAGTCACCGCGTTTTTTTAGCGGGTGAGCCACTCACTATGGGACCAACAGAATATAAGCTGTTGGCATTCTTTATGGCGCATCCCGAGCGAGCTTACACGCGGGGACAGTTGCTCGACCAGGTCTGGGGCGGCAACGTCTACGTTGAAGAACGAACCATCGATGTGCATATTAGAAGGCTTCGTAAAGCACTCCAGACTGAGACAACCGATTGTAGCCACCTGGTGCAGACGGTGAGAGGTACTGGCTATCGCTTTTCACCACCAGGTATCTGACCTTCTATGCGCGCAATAGGGCGGTGGTATCGAGAGGTTCAGACGGTCGTGGTGCTGCTTGGTATCGCTCTGGGCTTGGGTTTTTGGCTCGGTTATCCGGTAGAGAGTGTTGCGCTTGTTCTGGGCTGGAGATTATCGGTTTATCTCTGGCACCTAAGACGTGTGCTGCGATGGATTGATCAGCCCGAGACCGAACCACCAGAAGGCGCTGGTGCGTGGGGAATGATGCTTGATCAGATGTATACAATCGCACGGCATAATCGCGATGCTCGTTCGCGACTGCAGCATACGGTTGATTACCTGCGAGATTCGTTCCGTTCACTTCGTGACGGCGCTATTTTAGTGGATCAGAACGGGTTGATAGAGTGGTCTAACACCTCTGCCCAGCGTTTGCTTGGATTGCGATACCCGCAAGATAAAGGACAGAATGTACTGAGTCTGGTGCGCTATCCTGAGTTCTCAAGCTATCTCCTTGCAGGCGACTATCAAGAGCCGTGCGTGGTTAAAAGTACGGGCTATCCGGCCACCCATTTTCAGGTTGAGATCAGTTCATTTGGTGCCGGTGATCGCCTTATTCTAGTCAGAGATATCACCCGGTTTGTGCAGATCGAGCAGACAAGGCAGGATTTTGTCGGCAACGTCTCACATGAATTGAGAACACCTTTAACGGTCATTACAGGCTATCTCGAGACCATACTCGACAATACTGATCAACTGGCCCCGGTCTATTTAAAGCCTCTGCAGCAAATGTCGCAGCAGGCACAGCGCATGGAGAACTTGGTTAGAGACCTGCTATGGCTGTCTAAAATCGAGGCCCGTATAGGGCAGGCACCAAATTTTGAGAATGTGCGTATTCCGGTCCTGCTTGCCGAAGTGATTTCGGAGGTGCGCTCAGCGTACCCCGACGCGAATATTGAATTACTGTGTGAGACTTCAGAATCGGTGCGTGGGGAGTATCGTGAGCTCTACAGTGCTGTGATTAATTTGGTGGTGAACGCGATCAAGTATTCGCCCAAGGGCGCACCAGTGTTAGTGACTTGGAAGCGCACGGATTCCAATACGCTGGCTCTGAGTGTTATCGATAGTGGTTTGGGTATCGCCGAAGAGCATTTACCGCGACTCACGGAGCGTTTTTACCGGATTGATGAGTCGAGATCGTATTCAGGCGGAGGCACAGGCCTGGGCCTGGCGATCGTAAAGCATGTGGCTGCCGGACATGATGCACGTCTCAACATCGAATCAAAGTTGGGGCAGGGGAGCTGCTTTTCTCTTGAGTTCCTGGCGTCTCCCGTCACCTCTGAAAGTACATTGGAGACGGTTAGTTAGTATGTCAGCAACCGTCCTCCGCACACGTCTAAGGCTCTTAATGTGGGTTGCGGCGTTCTCAGTACTCAGCGCTCAGGCAAGTGAAACTCTCGATTCTCGGGTAGCTAAGTTGTCTAGCGTGGGCTCTGACACTTTGAGCGGCATGATGCGCAGTTGGGTGAATCTCTACAGCGCTCAACATCCAAGCGTGGTGGTGCAAGTGCAGTCGAGTGGCTCTAGCACGGCTCCGGTGGCAATGTTGGAAGGTGCCGCGAGCATTGGTCCTATGAGCCGACCAATGACGCCTTCGGAACGCGTTGCCTTTCAAAACAAATATGGTTATCCCATCACCGAAATCATTGTTGGTGTCGACGCAGTTTCGGTGTTTGTCCATATCGATAATCCCCTAGAGTCACTGTCCCTGAGTCAGCTTGATGCTATTTTTTCTTCGACTCGACGATGTGGCGGTGAGGTACGACCCGAAGTGTGGGGCGACCTGGGTGTAGTTGGTCAGTTGAACACGCAACCCTTAAGCCTCTTTGGACGTAATTCCGTCTCGGGCACTTATACTTTTTTTAGACGGCAAGCGCTTTGTGGTGGTGACTTCGCAAGTGACGTGAGTGAGCAGCCGGGATCGAGTTCGGTAGTACAATCAGTTGCTGTATCACGACGCGGCATTGGTTATACCGGTGTTGGCTTCTTAAGTTCGGGCGTTAAGCCCTTAGCCTTGCGGCGTGATGATGGCGCTCCTGCCGTCTTGCCAACCGAAGAGACGGCGATCAATGGTCAATACCCCTTGGCTCGCCCTCTATACCTTTACGTTAACCAACCCAAAGGTCAGCCGATAACTGGATTGGAACGAGATTTTATTCGGGTTGTTTTGTCTGATTCCGGGCAAGAAGTAGTCTCAAAGTCAGGTTTTGTTCCCTTGCCTCTGTCACATCGATTGCAAGTTAAAGCCGAGTTAGGGGTGTTATGAGCGACGACCTCAGACTAAAACCGAATAGATTGCGGCGTTTTGCGCTTGAACGAGCAGTCACTCTGGCAGTGGTCACCGGCGGGAGTTTAGTGCTTCTAGCTATCGCCTCTATTTTCTTATTCTTGGTGTGGCAGTCGGCGCCCCTGTGGCTTGATAAAACGGTGTTGCAGAGTGCCAAGCATCTCACTGATACCCGTTTTGAAGCGCCGGCTCCGCTCAGTGATCGACGGCTTTTGGTTCGCGAAACCGTAACACAGCGTAACGGTATCCTTTCTTTTTCACCGAATGAGTCCTTAGCGACCTGGCGTCCACTGGCGAATGAGGTCGCCATGATTTCCACTGCTGCAGGCGATTCAGAGATTTCGCTGGTGGTTCAAGAGGATTGCACGATCAGCGTGTATGAGGGCGTTGACTGGGGTGCGGCTGCTTTGAAGGAGACGCCATCGCCACTGTGGCGCACACTCTGCGACGAGTTGCCTGCGACTGCAAAGATCGAGAGAGTGGCAGAAGGGCGCTATCAAATCGTGCTACGGTACGCCAGTGAGCTGCATTGGCTTGAGGCCGTTCGTGAGCAGACCCCGCTTCGAGCATCACTTGAGATGAGCATTCAGCCCCTGTTAGTGATCAACTCAGAATCGAGTTATGACCAGCACGCCATTCTTGCTGAGGGCCGCTGGTTACTCGAGTGGCATCAGCAAGGCGCTTATGTACTGCACTCTGCGGATGGTACTCGAGCGATCGCAGGGCAAATAGATTCACTGCTGCCTGACACTCACTTAGTACGATTGGGATCTAGCTATGGTCTGGTCGGCATTTCTGAACAATCTGAGTGGATTTACTACGGTCTTGACCAGCATGGCGAGGCGCCTATTTTAGCGTTACTCGATAAGCAAAAGTTAGCTTTCAATGGTCAGGTGATGGCGATGGGGCCGGTGGCGCGGGGTGTTGCTGTTATTAACAGTGCCGGTATGCTCTCATTTTATGATCCGTATATTCGCGGCACCGAGCGGATTCAGCTTGAACTGACTGCGGATCATCCG
>CBFHJC010000033.1:0-17997 GCA_965656045.1 Aequoribacter sp. | reverse complement strand
CGATTTCGAGAAACGATTCAAGGGTTTATTGCGCGAACTTGATCGAGAAGAAGGCGCCATTCTATTTATTGACGAGATTCACACCATAATTGGTGCTGGCGCTGCCTCTGGTGGCGTCATGGATGCCAGTAACCTATTGAAACCCTTACTGACCTCGGGACGCTTGAAATGTGTGGGTTCTACCACCTATGCGGAATACCGAGGCATCTTTGATAAAGACAAAGCGCTGAGTCGCCGATTCCAAAAAATAGATGTTGTCGAGCCCTCAGTAGACGACGCTTATCGTATCTTGCGCGGTCTCAAGTCGCGGTTCGAAGAGCACCACAACGTTAAGTACACGGATAAAGCCCTGCGCGTTGCTACTGATCTGAGCGCTCGGTACATTACCGACCGATTCTTGCCCGATAAGGCAATTGATGTCATAGATGAAGCGGGAGCTTATCAGCAACTCTTGCCCAAATCGAAACGCAAAAAGCAAATTGGAGTGACAGATATCGAGGCAATTATTGCGAAAATTGCTCGTATTCCGCCAAAAACAGTCAGCCGAGACGATAAAAGCGTACTCGAGAAGCTTGATTCTAATCTTAAAATGGTGGTGTTTGGGCAAGATAATGCGATCGCCGAACTGAGCTCAGCGATTAAGCTCGCCCGAGCTGGCTTGAAATCCGAGCACAAGCCTATCGGAAGTTTTCTATTGGCAGGTCCAACCGGCGTGGGTAAAACCGAGGTGACTCGACAACTCGCCACGATGCTAGGTCTTGAACTGATCCGCTTTGACATGTCTGAGTACATGGAGCGACACACCGTGTCGCGTCTGATTGGCGCTCCTCCTGGCTACGTTGGCTTTGATCAAGGTGGGTTATTGACTGACGCCGTCACTAAGCACCCTCACGCCGTAGTGCTCCTGGATGAAATCGAGAAAGCGCATCCCGAAGTCTTTAACTTGTTGTTGCAAGTCATGGATCACGGCTCACTCACCGACAACAACGGCAGGAAAGCAGACTTCAGGAATGTGATTTTGGTCATGACAACCAATGCGGGCGCAGAGCGGATTAGTCGCCGATCAATTGGATTCACACATCAAGACCACCGTACTGATGGGCTCGAAGCCATCAATAAATTGTTTACGCCCGAATTCAGAAATCGTCTTGATAGTATCGTTGAATTTGAGCCATTGAGTGAGGCGGTCATATTGACCGTCGTCGATAAATTCTTAACAGAGCTGCAAGGCCAGTTAGACGAGAAACGAGTCCAACTGGATGTCGATCAAGAAGCGCGCTTATGGCTGGTTGAGAAGGGTTATGACGTCCACATGGGTGCTCGCCCGATGGCGCGAGTGATACAGGAATACATCAAGAAGCCGCTGGCTGAGATGGTTCTGTTTGGCGAATTGGCCCAATCTGGAGGTACGGTAGAGGTTGCTGTCTCTCAAGCACGCGATAAGCTGGTGTTGGTTGCAACCTCGCACAACAAATTGGACGAGACTGCATTAAGCACCTAGCTTAGCGTTCGCGGTAAGTGATGCGCCCTTTGGTTAGATCATAGGGCGTTAACTCGACGCGCACTTTATCGCCTGTCAGAATTCGAATGTAGTGTTTGCGCATTTTGCCGCTAATGTGCGCAGTAACGACGTGTCCATTTTCGAGTTTCACTCGAAACGTTGTGTTGGGCAAAGTGTCGACCACTTCACCTTCCATTTCTATCTGATCTTCTTTAGCCATTCACCTTGAGCTCTTGCTGGAAACGGTGGGCATTTTGCCCTATACGGCGCAGAAACGCTACTGCTATTCACGGTTCACTTGGGTTCGAGGGCGCACACCAAACCTTGTCGATAAACAATTCGATCGGCTGGTAGTCAATTTTATAATTCATTTTGCGGCAATTGCGGACCCAATAGCCTAAGTATAGATAGGGCAGCGATAATTCTTGGGCCAGCATGACCTGCCATAAGATCACGAACTTACCCAAGCTGCGGCGACCATCACTGGGATCAAAAAAAGTGTAAATTGCTGAAAAGCCATCGTTCAGATGATCGACGACTGCAACCGCTTTCAAATCATCGTCGCTCCAGAATGAGTAGTAGCGCGTGCAATCCCACGCTTGTCCCAGGAAAGAGTCGAATTGCTCTCGGGTAGCTGGATACATATCCCCATCGGGATGTCTCTCTGTAATATACCGTTCGTACAGCTCATAACATCTTGGATCATCAAGCGAGCTACTCACCGTGACGCGCAGGTCACGATTACGCTTAAGCACTCTTGCCTGTCCCTTAGAGGGTCTAAAGCTCGCACACGGAATTCGAGCAGGAATGCACGATTGGCATTCCGTGCAGCTTGGTTTGTAGATATGGCGACCTGAACGACGAAAACCCAAGCGTGATAGAGACGTGTAGGTGCTTTGATCAATATTCTGTCGAGGATCAACGAATAAGGTGGTTGCTTCTTGGTCACTCAAGTAACTGCAGGTATGCGGGTAGGTGGTAAACACTTTTAAATGTTGCAGCGACGAACTCATGACAGATCCTGTGTTGATAACGCGAGCGCCCATTGATCGGTGGGGATTGTGCGAGGCACTAGCAGGGCCAGAGCACTTTCAAACTCAGCGCGGGAAATACAGCGCGCCCCTAGAGACCGCAAATGCGGATTCTCGACTTGACAATCGATGAGTGCGATACCCGACTTTAGCGCCAAATGACACAGAGCAACAAGTGCTATTTTTGATGCATTTGGCTTTAAACTAAACATCGATTCCCCAAAGAATACCGATCCCAATCGCAGGCCATAAAGTCCTCCGATTAGCCTATTATCTTCGTAGACCTCGATCGAGTGGGCAAACCCAGCGGTGTGCAAGGCATTGTATGCTGTCTGCATATCCCCTGAAATCCACGTGGCATTCTGGCGATTGTCTACGGTAGCGCACAACTCGATGACTTGGTCGAATGCGGTATTTAATCGCGCTTGAAAAGGTCTTTTAAGGCACTTCCTCAGACTCCGAGAAACCTTAAGGTCTGCAGGAAAAAGTACGCATCGTGGCGACGGTGTCCACCATAGAATGGGCTCATCGGCCGAATACCAGGGAAAAATACCTTTTGAATAGGCGTGAAGTAGACGTGCCTCGCTCAGATCACCGCCGACCGCGAGCAGCCCAGGGGGATCGCTGAGCGCGGAATGTGTGGGCGGGAATCCAAATGCGTCGGTCGACATGATCTAGTGGTCTAGGAATTTCTCCGCATCCAGAGCCGCCATGCAGCCAAATCCAGCTGAGGTAATGGCCTGCCGATAAATATGGTCCGCGACATCTCCGGCTGCGAATACACCGGGGGCACTGGTTGCAGTGGCATTACCCTGTGAGCCGGAGTGAATCGTAATATAACCGCCTTGCATCTCGAGTTGCCCTTCAAACAAATCAGTATTGGGCTTGTGACCGATTGCAATGAACACGCCAGAGACTTGAACGTCTTGTGTTTCGTCAGTGAGCGTTGATTTGACTCTTATTCCGGTGACACCACTGTCGTCGCCGAGGACTTCATCAAGTTGATGGTGCCAAAGAATTTTGATGCGACCCTCTGCTTCTCGCGCAAAAAGCTTGTCCTGCATAATCTTCTCTGCACGCAGAGTGTCTCTGCGATGCACAAGAATGACTTGAGATGCGATGTTGGACAGATAAAGTGCCTCTTCAACAGCTGTATTACCACCACCAACAACAGCCACAGGTTGGTTGCGATAGAAGAACCCATCGCAGGTCGCGCAGGCTGACACACCTCGGCCCATAAATTTTGACTCGCTCTCTAGCCCTAAGTATTGGGCACTTGCCCCGGTCGCTATAATAAGCGCGTCACAGGTGTAGACATTGGAGCCCTCTAATCGCATCGGTCGACTGTTTAAATCAACACGCTCGATGTGATCGACAATAATGGTCGTATCAAAACGTTCGGCATGCGCCTGCATGTCGAGCATCAGTTGCGGCCCTTGCAGATCGGCTGCGCCAGCAGGCCAGTTCTCGACCTCTGTGGTCGTTGTGAGTTGGCCTCCTTGTTGCATCCCGGTAATGACGACAGGCGACAGATTGGCTCTAGCGGCGTAAATAGCAGCGGTGTATCCCGCAGGGCCAGAGCCAAGAATAATAAGCTGATGATGCACCGACATGAAGTCTCCAACAAAGTAACGAATCTCGAAGGCGGTTAGTCTAGAGTATTCGCGCTCCAGCGGCAAAGTCTCTCGGCTAATTAACCATGGGCTTTTACTAGAGTCGTCAGTCGAGATACTATGCACAGCATGAATACACACAACAGCAGAAATCGACTCCAAGATGGCGGCTTGATCGGTGTCTCGGCTGCCTGCATCTATGTGCTTTTGGCACTGTTCACCTACGATCCTGCTGACGGAGCGTGGTCAACTTCTGGCACGAACGATGTTCCGAGCAATTCAGCCGGGGTCTTTGGGGCCTATATTGCGGATCTGAGTTTTTCTATGGTCGGTTACTGGGCCTACGCTGTGCCAATTTTGTTGGCCGCTAAGACACTGCAAATTATTTTTGCTCGCGGTGTCCGCACAGACTTCTCAAGAGAGCTTATGGCATGGCGCGCCTTAGGCTTAGTCTTAATCGTCGTCTCTGGCACAGCTCTTGCCGCACTCAATCAGACGGCATTGGTAAGCTTGCCCCAAGGCTCCGGTGGCATCGCCGGCGTCGTTGTTGGAAGCGTATTCGAGCAGGGGTTCTCCCGTATTGGGGCGCGAGTACTCTTAGTCGCCATGTTCTTGTTTGGTATCAGTGTATTTACTGGACTCAGCTGGCTACGAATTATGGATCTGGTGGGCAGTGCAACCCTGAAAGCAGTTGTGAGCAGCCGTCATTGGGTCATTTCTCGTCTTGACGCGCGTCGTGAAAAAAAGGCCAAACAGCAGGCACACGACAACCGAAAGTTCGAAATTCAGCAACATGTTGAGGTTCAGAAACAGCGTGTTCCACCAAAAATTAAAGCGCCAACTAAGCAGATCGAGACTAGTGAGAGAGCAGAAAAAGAAAAGCAGGTAGCGCTCTTTAAAGATGTCGCACCCTCGGGCAGCCTGCCAGAGCTTGAGTTGCTCGATGCGGCAAAACGAGACCCGAGTCGAGGGTACAGCCAAGAAGCGCTGGAAGCGCTGTCACGACTACTCGAGCTGAAACTAAAAGATTTCGGAATTACTGCAGAAGTCGTCAGCGTATATCCCGGCCCCGTCATTACCCGCTTCGAAATCCAGCCTGCACCCGGCATTAAGGTGTCAAGAATCTCTAATTTGGCGAAAGATCTTGCTCGTAGCCTCGCCGTTATTAGTGTTCGAGTGGTTGAGGTGATCCCTGGAAAATCCGTTGTGGGAATCGAAATCCCGAACGAGGACCGTGAAATTGTTAACTTCCGCGACGTCTTGTCTTCAAGGGCCTTCGACGCAGCAAAATCGCCACTGACGTTGGCTTTGGGGCACGATATATCAGGTCAGCCGGTTGTGGCCGATTTGGCTAAGATGCCACACTTATTGGTCGCCGGTACGACGGGTGCAGGCAAGTCGGTAGGTGTTAATGCCATGCTGTTGAGCCTGCTGTATAAATGCACACCGGCTGACGTACGTTTACTGCTGGTCGACCCTAAAATGCTGGAGTTGTCAGTTTATGATGGGATACCGCACTTGCTGACCCCAGTCATTACTGACATGAAAGATGCTGCCAACGGTTTGCGATGGTGTGTGGCGGAGATGGAGCGGCGTTATAAGGTGATGGCATCACTCGGCGTAAGAAACCTTAGCGGCTATAACCGGAAAATTGAAGACGCCAAAAGGGCAGGCGAGCCGATTGCGGATCCCACATGGAGGCCACGCACTGACGTCATTTTTGCAGATGAAGAGCAAAGTGCACCAATGCTTGAACCTTTGCCGGCTATTGTTGTTGTCATAGACGAGTTCGCCGACATGATCATGATTGTCGGCAAAAAAGTAGAGGAACTGATTGCCCGTATCGCCCAAAAAGCAAGGGCTGCAGGCATTCACCTTATTTTGGCAACACAGCGCCCTTCGGTCGACGTTATCACCGGGCTCATCAAAGCAAATGTCCCAACGCGCATTGCGTTCCAGGTTTCCTCTAGAATCGACAGTCGAACCATCTTAGATCAAGGTGGGGCTGAGCAGCTTCTGGGGCACGGTGACATGCTCTATCTACCTCCAGGAGCTGGCTTGCCCGTTCGTGTGCACGGGGCTTTCTGCTCAGACGATGAGGTGCATAGAGTCGTAGCTGACTGGAAGCAACGAGGAGAGCCCGATTACATCGACGGTTTGTTGGAAGAGGGCGGTAATACACCTGTGACAGCGCAAGAACTTCAGAACAATAGTGGTTCGGACGATCCCGAGAGCGACCCACTCTATGATGAAGCAGTTCATTTCGTGCTTGAGTCTCGCCGCGCTTCCATCTCTGCGGTTCAACGTAAGCTTCGTATCGGATACAACCGAGCCGCTCGTCTGATTGAAGCCATGGAAGCTGCTGGTGTTGTCTCGTCAATGGGGCATAACGGACAGCGAGATATTTTAGCCCCCAATGCATCGAATCACTAATGCGTAATCTCGCGCGGCTCATTGGGTGTCTACTCATCGTTTTTCATCAAGGCGCGAGTGCAGACACCTCAGAGCGTTGGTTATCTTGGCACTCCCTGCAAGGTGAATTTCTGCAGCGACATTTAGATGCGAGTCAAAGCCTAGTCAGCGTGAGTTCGGGAAAGTTCGCTGTAAAGCGTCCGAGCTTCGCTAAATGGGACGTGCAGGAACCCGATCCGCAAACTTATATGATTGGCCCTGAGGGGGCGTGGCATCTGGATGGCTGGTTGGAGGTCGCGACTTTTTACGGCCGTAGTGAGATTGCGGACAGCTCGGTCATGACGCTGCTGAATACGGATCTTCAGCAACTCGAACAACGCTTCATTATTTCAGAAACGCCTCAGAGCTTGCGGTTTCAGGCGCGCGATTCCGCCGCACAAATGCAAACTATCGAGATCCTCATCCACGCCAATGGCTACCCACAGAGTCTCGCTATACAAACGCAGCTCGGCCAATCTCTCGCAGTGGAATTTAAAGAGCTCTCCAGCACCTTATTGCCGGATTCCTACTTTGAGTTCACTGTGCCGCCCGGCATCGAGATTCAGTAATTTTAGAACTGGGCTTCGGTGTCCTTCACAAACGCGTTATAATGTCTGTGTTTTTCGGCGCGAGCACTGACATTGGATTGGCGAATATTAGCAGCGACTATGCTCGGAGGGGGCGCTGGTGCAACCTGCAGGATGGCGCTTGGGCAATGGGTAAGTCAAGCCTGGCCGAGCTCGTTTCCACTGAGCACAATCATGGTCAATATTATTGGTTGCTTCGCTCTGGGTCTGATGAACGAGCTCATTAGTAGCCATGCGTCGGTGCTCCGAATACTCCTGCTGACGGGCTTTTTGGGAGGCTTTACCACCTTTTCAGCTTTCTCTTTCGATGCCATGTTGTTACTGCAACAGGGGAAGTATCTGTTGGGAGGAGCCTATATTGCTGGCTCAATTCTCCTGTGTCTGGGCGGGGTCTTTGCCGGACACCTTTTGGCTCGCGCGTTTGTTTAAATTCGGTGACTGAACTCTATGTTAGATCTCAAATATATTCGTCAAAACGGTGACACCGTCACTCAAAAACTCGCTATCAAAGGGTACGACTTTGATTTTGCGGGTTTTCAAGCGCTTGATGAGCGTCGTAAGAAAGCCGACATCGAGAGCCAAACTCTGCAAGCTGAGCGCAAGTCAGCGTCGAAGCGAGTCGGACAACTGATCAGTGAAGGCCTGAGTGTCGACGAAGCCAAAGCGCAGATAGCGACACTGCTCGATAACATCGACGCTAAGATCGACGGTGCAACTCAAGCCGCAAAGCAAGTGCAACAAGAACTAGAAGATCTGTTAATGACAGTCCCGAACCTTGTTAGCGACGACGTTCCGCCGGGCGACAGCGAAGCAGATAATCAGGAAATCTTGCAATGGGGCGTACCCCGGCGTTTTGATTTTGAACCCAAGGATCATGTAGACCTTGGCGAGCAGCTCGAGCAGATGAGCGGCGATTTGGGTGCGACTATCGCGGGCTCACGCTTCACAGTATTGAGTCATGACTTAGCCAGATTACAGCGCGCGCTCACGCAATTCATGCTCGACACCCATATCGAGCAACATGGTTATCGCGAGGTTTATGTACCGTACTTGGTTAATCGGGAGTCTTTGTTAGGTACCGGTCAGCTCCCTAAATTCGAGGCCGATTTATTCAAGCTGGAGACGACGCCGAGTTTATATTTGACCCCAACTGCCGAAGTGCCAGTCACCAATTTACTGAGAAATCAGATTCTCTCCGAGCAAGCTGTCGCAGATGGCCTGCGCTATGTGTGCCACACGCCATGCTTTCGGAGCGAGGCGGGGAGTTCGGGGCGAGATACGCGCGGTATGATCCGACAACACCAATTCGAGAAAGTTGAGCTGGTATGGGCCGTTAGGCCGTCTGAGTCTACTGCGGCTTTAGAGACGCTAACAGGCCACGCTGAGGCTATTCTGCAGGCACTCGAACTCCCATATCGAAAGGTGATTCTGTGTGGCGGAGACCTCGGTTTCTCGGCAATGAAAACATATGATTTAGAGGTGTGGCTGCCGGGTCAAACGGCGTACCGAGAGATTTCATCGTGCTCCAATTTCGGCGACTACCAAGCCCGTCGCCTACAAGCTCGATGGCGCAATCCAGAGACCGGCAAGCCCGAGCTCGTGCACACCTTAAACGGTTCTGGTCTCGCAGTGGGCAGAACCCTCGTCGCGCTCTTAGAAAATTACCAGAACGCCGATGGTAGTATTACTGTCCCACAAGTATTACGTTCTTATATGGGCGGCAAGACGCACATTGGGATGCCCTAGTGGATTATCTGCCACTGGCATTTAATTTGCGCGAGGCTAGGGTGCTATTGGTTGGTGCTGGTGTTGTTGCAGCCCGGAAAGCGACTTTACTAAAAAAAGCCGGCGCCTCATTACACGTCGTCGCTCTGACAGTCTCTGATGCTTGTCGAGCATTGTTGGATGATACAGATACCATTTCCGAGCGTGCAGTGGTCGCCGCAGACCTCGAGGGCGTTCGCTTGATTATTGCTGCCACCGACGATCGCGAACTCCATGTCTGGCTGGCTGAGTCAGCTCGTGCGCGGCAAATACCCATTAATGTCGTCGATACCCCCGAGCTATGCGACTTTATTTTTCCTGCCATCATTGATCGTAACCCCATCCTGATTGGCATATCGAGCAGTGGTAAAAGCCCTGTGCTCGCTCGTCTTCTTCGCAAGCGCCTAGAAGCTTGGCTGCCTCGGCAGTATGGTCAACTCGGGGTCTTTATGGGGAGTCTCCGTGACAAGGTTAGTGGGGTGCTCAAAACTGAAAATCAACGCCGCCTTTACTACGAAACCCTAGTCGAAAGCGCAGCCGCAGAGGCGGTCTTACAGGGAGATTTGACGGGCGGTGAGCGTTTGGCAGAGCAGTTATTGACTGCCAGTGCGGGCAAGGAACAAGGCGACGTCGCGCTAGTCGGTGCCGGTCCAGGTGACCCCGATTTACTGACATTCAAAGCACTAAGGCTCATCCAACGTGCCGATGTTATCTTGTATGATCGGCTTGTGTCCCCCGATATCATCGAGCTGGCACGTCGCGACGCAGAGCGAATCTATGTAGGGAAAGAACGCAAAGAGCACAGCGTTCCGCAAGAGAGCATTAACGAGATACTGGCGAGGCTTGCGCTGGATGGGCTGAAAGTGGTCCGTTTAAAAGGGGGCGATCCTTTTATCTTTGGACGCGGAGGCGAGGAACTCACACTGCTTGCCGATCAGGGTATTCCATTTCAAGTAGTGCCGGGAATCACATCGGCGTCGGGTGCGGCGTGTTATGCCGGCATTCCCTTAACTCATCGAGATTACGCCCAGTCGGTGCGATTCATACCGGGTTACTTAAAAGAGGGGAGTCCGGTAGCCGATCTAAGCGATTGTGTTCGGCCGGATGAAACGCTCGTGATCTATATGGGACTGAAAGCCCTCAGCAGCGTTGTTGCGCGGCTACTCGATGCGGGACGTGCGGCGAGCACACCGATTGCCTTAATCGAGAATGCCACGCTATCGAATCAAATGGTTGTCACGGGGACACTCTCAGACATTGAGGCGCGCTCAGAGGCGCGCGAGTGGCACGGGCCCACCCTGATTATCGTGGGAGAAGTGATCAAGCTGCATCAACGTTTGAGCTGGTTTCATAAACCTTCGCTGACCCCGATCACCTAAACCCGACTTGCTTGGCGGGCTCTATGCGTTGCTCAACGGTTAATGCGTCAGCCATGATCTCGATAGACTCAGCAAGCAAGACATCTTTAGCGGGGTTAATCGGCTCAGGGTCCTGTGTTGGCTCGGGCGCTGAGTCTTCGTCGGCGTCTTCTGACCATTGCGCGAGTGGCTCTTCGCCTTCAAGTGCTCGCTGTTTGTTTTCGAGTGCTAGCCAGAGCGCTCTTCTGCGATCGCGCTCGGCCAATCGTTGCTCTAAGTTAAGCGAAATCGTTTCTATGTCTGACTCTGCGCTTGCAAGGGCGATTTGCTCTTGCAACAGAAGCATTTTTGGATGGCTCATCTGACGACTCTGAGAAGCCTCGATCAAATCCGGAATTACCGACGAAAGGTCGCCATAGAGTGGGTGTCGGATTGCATTGATCTGATCCCAGGGCAAGGCAAAATCTAATGTGCTCTCACCGAGTTCATCAGGGTTATAAATGACCGGCAAGGTGACATCTGGCTCGACGCCTCGATGCTGCGTGCTATCACCACTGATACGATAGAATTTAGATTCCGTGATTTTCAGTTGCCCTTCAGCGAGTGGCTTCAAGGTTTGCACCGTACCTTTGCCGAACGACTGAGTGCCAATGATCAAGCCGCGACCGTAGTCTTGTATCGCACCGGCAAAAATCTCGGAGGCAGAAGCACTAAGTCGATTAACAATGACGCCCATTGGCCCTTCATAGAAAGTGCTTTTACGACGCTTGCCATCACGCCACACCTGCTCCGAGCTGTGTCTAATCTGGACCGATGGCCCATATTCAATGAACAAGCTGGTCAGCTCGTTTGCTTCTCGCAAAGACCCGCCGCCGTTGTCTCTGAGATCAAGCAATACTGCGTCTACACCCTCTGCCTCAAGCTCTGAAAGTAGCCCAGAGACATCTCGAGTAGTGCTTCTGTACTCTGGATCGCCACGATTCAGCGCGTCGAAATCGATATAAAACGTCGGCAAGTCAATCACCCCAATCCTGAGGGCTCTGCCCTCACGCTCGACATCGATGATCGTGCTGGTAGCGGCCTGTTCTTCTAGCTTTACTTCATTGCGGACAATCACAATTTCTCTGCGCTCACCCGAGGCATACTGGTCTGCAGGGATCACTTCTAGACGGACCGTGCTACCTTTTTCACCCCTGATTAAATTAACAACTTCATCCAGTCTCCAGCCCACGACATCAACCATTTCACCAGAGCTACCCTGAGCCACGCCGACGATCCGATCCGACGGTTGAAGCTCTCCCTGTTTGTCCGCTGGGCCTTTGGGAATGACTCGACTCACTTTGGTGTAGTCTTGATCTTGCTGGAGTAGGGCGCCAATGCCCTCGAGTGACAATGACATTTCAATATTAAAATTCTCAGTACGCCGCGGTGAAAAGTAGCTTGTGTGAGGATCGAACAAGCTGGTGAGCGCATTTGCATAAACGCTAAACACATCCGTTTCATTCACTTGTTCCGCTGACTTCAGCTGATAGGCATAGCGTTTTTGTAGTGTTTCCGCGATATCATCCAGGGGTTTATCGGAGAGTTTGAGATTGAGCACGTCGTTCTTGAACTGCTTGCGCCAGCGCTCCTGCAGCTCCTCGGTTGAGCTCGCCCAGCTCAGGCGATCCGCCTCGACAATGATGTACTCATCTTTAGAAAAATCGAGTTGCGCTATTTTACTCGGCAAATCCTCAACCAAATCTCTAAGCCGCTGCAGTCGGCGCTCATGATAGGTCGAATACAAATCGGTAATCGTTACGAGCTCACCAAGTTTGGCTTCATCGTCTAATCCCTCACTTCGCGTCTTAAACTGCTCTATTTCTTTGGCCGTAAAATATAATTTGCGAGGATCTAGAGCATCGATATATTCATTGAGGTGTTGTGCGGCGAGTGAATCATCATATTTCAACTGGTTGTAATGCGATTTTTCCAACTCTGCTACCAGTTGTTGCATCGTTTTAATTTGCTCAGCGCGCAACGCCAGCGCCTCCACGGAAGAAGCCCACAGTGAGGAAGCAAGACAGACACAGCCAATAAAAGTGGCACAACGGAGAGTGCTTCGCATAGTGAAATCCTTTAAACGTCGGCCAACATTATGGCCGTTTCTGCGCTTGGATTCCATAAGCGGTAGTCAGCATGGTAGGACAGCCGCTAAGTATGGCTCGCATCGCGAGAACACACTGGGGTCGGCTAATGCCCACCCCTAAGCTCGCTAAAGGCTTGATGCTGTGACAGGTAGATAGATCCACTCAGATGTGTCAAGAAATCTGTTCGCTTCAGTGCGTCCATAATGGGGCCTTTGACCTCTGACAAGTGCAGCTTTAGTCCGAGCTCGCTGAGCCGATCATTGATCATCTCAAGCGCTTCTAGAGCGCTCATATCGATAGAATTCACGGCTGAGCACATGAGAACGATATGTTTGATCTCTGGATTCTTGGCAATCGCACCATACACTAGGTCTTCAAGATACGACGCGTTAGGGAAATAAAGGCTTTCATCAATTCTGATTGAGCAAATGTTGGGATCTGTGATGACATCGTGTCGATCTACATTGCGGAAATGCTCTGTACCGGGCACCTCGCCCACGATGGCGGTATGCGGTTTAGAGGTGTGGTAGAGGTGCAGTATCACGGACAGCGCCACACCGATAATGACGCCTGCTTCAACACCGAGCAACAAGGTCCCAATCAAGGTGCCTAGCAAGGCAAAAGCGTCTCTCCGAGAGTAGTTCCAAGCTTTCTTAATCAAGCCCAAATCCACCAAACTCATGACGGCGACAATAATAGTCGCGCCAAGCGTCGCCTTCGGCAAGAAGTACAAAATCGGCGTCAGGAATAACGCCGCCAGAGCAATGCCTAGGGCAGTTAAAATACTGGCTGCACCTGTTTGTGCGCCCGCATCAAAATTAACGACCGACCGAGAGAATCCGCCGGTCACCGGAAAACCAGACGAAAACGCGGAAGCCAAGTTTGCTGCGCCAAGGCCTACAAGCTCTTGGTTAGGGTCTACGCGTTGTCGTCTTTTTGCCCCAAGAGTACGGCCAACCGAGATTGATTCAACGTAACCAATCACTGAAATCAAAATAGCGGCTGGTAGCAAAGTCTGCACCAGCGGCCACTCAATACTCGGAAGTGCAAGCTCCGGCAGGCCACGTGGCACCTCACCTACAATGGCCACGCCAAGCGACTCCAGATCAAACATGACAGTGGCAACAATGGTAAGCAGGATGGCGAGCACCGGCGCCGCTTTCGACAGCGTCGTTGCAGCGCGCTCAGACAGGCCAACGGTAATCAGACTGCGCACAAGATAGCGGCGGCAGCCAATGAGTAAAAGCAGTGCAAAAGAACCAATTGCAAGAGTGGGCAGGTTAAAAGCATGCATACCCTGGCTCAGGCTTTGGACCAGAGACGGGAGGGTGTCGCCGTGCGCCGAGATACCCAGAAGGTGCTTGAGCTGGCTCAGGGCAATAAGAATGCCAGATGCTGAAATAAAACCTGACACCACTGGATGCGACAGAAAATTGGCCAAAAACCCAAACTTGAGGAATCCCATTAAAACTAGGACACAACCCGAGAGAAGCGCGAGCACGATAGCCGCTTCGTGATAACCAGCTCCCGTCTGCGCAACAGCATCACTGACGGCAACCGCCGTCATCAAACTAATCACGGCAACAGGGCCAACCGAAAGGGTCCGACTGGTTCCAAGCAGCGCATACGCTACTAGTGGAATAATCGACGCATACAAACCCACTTCAGGCGATACCCCAGCGAGCATAGCGTAACCAAGTGACTGCGGAATAAGCATCACAGTGACAATAATTGCCGCGATACTGTCTGCGATCAGTAGGTCTTTGTTGTACCCCTTAAGCCACGCATAGGCAGGAAACCCTCTCACTGCATTAGCTCTGCTCTGGCTTTGGCTTGACTAGCCATTCGCGACCTTTCAGCATGGCATGCCAGTAGATTGGAGGAAGCAATCTTTCCTTCAGCCACCACGCGAGGCGGGTAGGGCGGAGCCCGTTGAGTATCCAGCTGGGAAAACTGGGCAATAGCTTGCCACCGTAGCCAAATTCCGCCAACACAATCTTACCTCGCTCTACAGTGAGTGGGCAGCTTCCGTACCCATTGTAGTGCGCAACACCCGCACCACGTCCGATAGCGTTCAATAGATTGTTAGCCACGATCGGCGCCTGCACACGCGCGGCAGCCGCTGTTTTTGCGTTCGGCGCATTTTGCACATCTCCGAGCGACCACACATTTTCAAAACGCTTGTGCTGTAGCGTTACCTGATCAACATCAACCCACCCTTTATCGTCCGCTAAGACCGATTGCGCAACAAAAGCGGGCGCAGACTGTGGTGGACAGACATGCAAGAGATCGAATTGACGCTCGACCAAATGAGTCTGGCCTTCAGAATCAGTGTGCTCAAACCACGCTGTTTTCGCGTTGCCGTCGACTCTGACCAAATTGTGACTGAACGAGAGTGTCGCTTGATACTTCTCGATGTATTCCATTAATGCGGGCACGTAGGCGGACACACCGAATAAGACGGGTCCTGCATTACAAAACTCCACGCTAATGGCGTCGAGAACCTTGTTTCGGAACCAGTGATCACAGGAAAGATACATCGCCTTCTGCGGTGCGCCGGCACACTTAATCGGCATCGGTGGCTGAGTAAAAATCGCCTTACCAGAGGTGAGATTCTTCACTAACTCCCACGTGTAAAGGGCTAAATCATAACGATAATTTGATGTTACCCCATTCTTTCCGAGAGTTTCCGACAAGCCTTCAATTAAGTCCCATCGGAGGGTCAAACCGGGTGCAACAACCAGTTGTCCGTAGCTTATCTCTGACGCATCATCTAAGACGACCAGGGTCTCATCTGGGTTGAAGCCTTCAACCGCCTGCTTAATCCAGTCTACACCCCGAGGAATGAGCGAGCTCATTGGGCGCACCGTTGCGGCCGGGTTAAACACGCCAGCTCCTACCAGGGTCCAACCAGGCTGATAATAATGCTCATCAGCAGGATCAATAATTGCGATCGACAAAGCACGCGTGCGCTTTAACAGCGAAGAGGCCACTGAAACGCCGCCGGCACCGGCACCAACGATAACAACATCATACGTTTTTGGGGTGTTAGAATGATTCATAACGCCTCCTTTGCAAGTTGGCTCAAACGGTCCCGCATAGTCGTTAAATCATACCCAGCTTGGTGGGCCGCCTGCAAAAGCTCATCGATATTAGATCCTTTACGCGCCTGGCTTAATGCCCAGAGGGTGATACTGCGAGTACCGGTGCGACAATAGGCCAGCACCTTGCCATTGGCCGCCTCTAGAGCGTTACCAAAATCGGCTATTGCCTGATCAGAAATCTGCCCAGGAACGACGGGCTGATACACTGCTTCTATGCCAACCGCCCTTGCACTCGACTCAATCTCGCTAAAATCTGGTTGGTTGGGTTCCTCACCGTCCGGCCTATTGCAAATCAGCAGTGCCACACCCTGTGCCGCAAACTGTTCTAGTTGATCTGATGTGATCTGAACCGATACCGCCAGATCCTCGGACACTTTAGCTGACATACTCTTCCCCCAAAAATGATCCTTTTATATTAGACAAACGCGTTGACCGGCACTTTTAGAAATACGCGACCATCGTCATCCGCAGGTGGCATGTGCCCTGCACGCATATTAACCTGAAGTGATGGCAAAATGAGTTTCGGCATAGCGAGTGTAGCATCTCGCGCCTCGCGCATAGCGACAAAATCCGCCTCTTCAATATGCGCGGCGACATGAATATTTGCACTATTCTGAGCTCCAACCGTAGTTTGGTATTCAAGCTCACGCCCACCAGGGCCGTAGTCGTGACACATAAAAAGTCGGAACGCGTCGGGCAAACTCAGAACGCGTTTTACGGAGCGGAAGAGGGTGCTCGCATCTCCGCCCGGGAAATCAGCACGTGCTGTACCCGCATCGGGCATAAAGAGAGTGTCACCCACAAAAACGGCGTCGCCGATGACGTAGCTCATGCACGCAGGCGTGTGTCCCGGTGTATGAAGTGCGCAGATCGAGAGTTCTCCCATGGGGAGACAATCTCCATCTTCAATCAGTACGTCGAACTGCGATCCATCTCGCTCAAACTCCGAACCCTCGTTGAATATCTTACCAAAGGTCTCTTGCACGACCTTAATCTTAGAGCCGATCACAACTCGGCCACCTAAGCGCTCCTGAATCACGGGCGCTGCCGACAGATGATCCGCATGGACATGAGTCTCCATGATCCACTCTACCGTGAGGCCCTGTTCCTCAACGTAAGCGATTATTTTCTCTACACTTGCGGACGAGACTGTGCCGGACGCGTAATCGAGGTCCAACACCGAGTCGATCACCGCGCATTGCTTTGCGCCCGCCATAAACACGACGTATGAAAAGGTGTTAGAAGGCTCATCAAAAAATGGCACGACTTCGGGATGTTGATCGGCGCGCACCGCGAATGGAATTGCTGTAGTCATGGACATAATCTCCTTATCAATCTCCGACGAAGAACACTCTTCGAAATACCTTAACTGTAGCACATACCATTCGAATATTAACAATTTCTAATAAATAAACTCAGGTCAATAATCAAACAATTGCCGACCATTTGATCGAGGTCAATACTCGCAGTGTCATCTTACCCGCCATTACGAAGTATCTCGCCAGATAAACAGTTGCGGCAGCGGGACTATCGACGTTGAACCGAAAAATTCGCCTCTTTTGTGTTAGCATACGCGCCTCAAATGACACTGTTTTTTTTGCCACGAAAGAATGCGCGCCTTGTGAGTCGTCCTAACGACAGCCGAACCCGTTAAAAGTGTCAAACAGCTAATATTTCAGGACTTATGCGATGATAAACCCACCTACGTTTGATCTGGGCTGCGACTTACCAAAGCCTAACTTAAACCAAGATGCGCTCTATTTCCTGGCAACGCGCCGCTCAGCAATTGCGCATACGCTAGAAGCTCCCGGCCCCAATGCCGAGAGTCTATCGGAACTGTTGCGGCTTGCCGCACGGGCGCCCGATCATCGGCGAGTGGTGCCGTTTCGCTTCTTGGTCGTTGAGGGCGAAGCGCAAAGCAGGCTAGGGCAGGCGTGCCTCGACTCCGCCTTGGCACAAGATCCAGCACTTAACCATGCTCAACGCCAACTCGAACTCAATCGGTTTTCTCGGGCACCAACCGTGGTAATCGTGGTTTACTCCCCAGATCTAGAACACAAGACACCGGTATGGGAACAAATGCTGTGCTGTGGTGCAGTGTGCCAAAATTTACTACTCGCAGCGCATGCAGCCGGTTTCGGCGCGCAATGGATCACTGAGACGCCCGCTTACGATCCGAATTTACAAGACGCATTCACTTTGAAAGAGCACGAGTCAATCGCTGGATTTGTTCACATTGGCACCGCGACTCAAGCCCCGAAGGAAAGACCACGACCTGACGTCGACGCTTTGATATATCGATTGTAATCCTCGCCAATTCGCTACAATCGTGCTCGGCCACCTTATTCACCGTAAGGGCGGGTCACGGCCACGAAATCTGGACCGCGTTCGCTATGAATGTCTTTGCGCTCGCCAAGCCCACCGTTAGGTTTTATTTTATTTAACATAATATATATTAT
>CBFHJC010000032.1:0-18354 GCA_965656045.1 Aequoribacter sp. | reverse complement strand
TCAGTATACTGCACGCCAAGTTTCGCAATAGTTCACAGGGGCAAACAACATGACTAGCCAGTTCAATGTCAGCAAGTATCAGCCATTTCGGCCCGTTTCTCTTCCCGATAGAACCTGGCCTGATCAAACTATTACGGCAGCTCCGGCATGGTGCAGCGTCGATTTGCGCGATGGTAATCAAGCTTTAATTGAGCCGATGACGCCACAGCAGAAACTTGACCTTTGGAATTTGTTGCTTGAAGTTGGCTTCAAGGAAATAGAGATTGGTTTTCCATCCGCCTCTTCGCTGGATTATGACTTTTGTCGCAAGCTGATCGATGAATCACTCGTACCAGATGACGTCACCATCCAAGTGCTTACTCAGGCTCGCCCTGATCTGATCGAGAAGACATTCTCTGCACTCAAGGGGGCTCGCCGAGCGGTTGTGCATGTTTACAATTCGACCTCGACGGTACAGCGAGATTACGTGTTTGGCTTAGACCGAGCGGGTATCTTGGAGATCGCGACACAGGGTGCCCAGTGGGTGGCGGAAGAGGCAGCTAAGCATCCGGATACTGAGTGGATCTTTGAGTATTCACCCGAGAGCTTCACTGGCACTGAGCTCGACTTTGCGGTTGAAGTGGTTGATGCAGTGACGGCCGTTTGGTCGCCAACGCCACAGACCCCCGTGATCATTAATTTGCCAGCGACGGTAGAGATGAGTACGCCCAACGTGTATGCCGACCAGATTGAGTGGTTTTGTCGAAATGTGAAGCATCGCGACAGCCTGATCATCTCGGTTCACACCCATAACGATAGAGGTTGTGCGGTAGCGGCTTCTGAGCTTGCCGTTCTTGCTGGGGCGGATCGTGTTGAGGGCACTCTGTTTGGCAACGGCGAACGCACGGGCAACATGGATATACTGACCATGGCCATGAATTTATACAGCCAGGGCGTTGATCCGAATCTGAATTTTGAGCGGATAGATCACATTATAGAGGTCTACAAAAGCGCGACTCATTTGCCCGTTCACCCCCGGCACCCCTATGCAGGTGAGCTTGTTTTTACTGCGTTTTCGGGTAGTCATCAGGATGCGATCAAAAAATGTTTGGCAAAGCGCGATCTCGATGCGCCGTGGGAAGTGGCGTATCTGCCGATTGATCCTCGAGATATTGGCCGGTCGTACCAAGAAGTCATTCGTATCAATAGCCAGTCGGGTAAGGGTGGCATTGCCTATGTCCTAGAACAGGAATACGGGTACCAGTTGCCGCGGTGGCTGCAAATTGATTTTAGTCCAGTGGTGCAGCGTTATGCGGAATCCTCAGAGAAAGAAGTGGACGCAGCGACGATTCAGCGTCTTTTTATCGAGACCTATTTTTCAGAAAAGACCCGTATGAGTTTGGGCGACTATACTGTGGCAAGGCGAGAGGGCGCTGATTATTTGCAAGCGGTGCTCCAGTGCCAGTCCGAACCAGTTCAGATTGCAGGGTCAGGGAATGGTGTGGTGGCCGCTTTCGTCGAGGCACTCGAAGGTGTGACGGGCGCCAATATTGTCGTGGTTGAGTACAGCGAGCATGCACTCAGTCAAAGCGCTCAAGCCGAGGCTATTTGTTACATACAGCTTAATGTTGATGGCCAGCGTGTGTGCGGTATCGGGCGCAGTGAAGACATTATCCAAGCCTCCTTAGAGGGTATCTTGAGGGCTTTGGATCGCTCTGAATTACAGATTAAGGTAGCGGCCTGAGTGGACCACGAGATTAAGCGATCTGATCTGATAAGCCTTGAGCACATCAGGGAGGCACGCGAACGCATTCGGGGGATGGTTCATCAAACGCCTGTTCAGGTGCATGCGAGTCTGAATGCTGACTTCGGAGCAGAGCTTTTCTTTAAGGCTGAGCATTTGCAGAAAGGCGGCGCCTTCAAAGCAAGAGGTGCACATCACGCATTGAGTCGACTGTCACCGGAGTTGCTCGCGAACGGCGTCGCGACCCACTCATCGGGTAATCACGGGGCTGCCCTAGCTCTGGCGGCTAGAAGGTTCAATACTCGAGCGTTCGTGGTTATGCCCACCAATGCGCCTGCCCCTAAGCGCGCCGCTACGCTTGCCTACGGCGCTGAAGTCATCGACTGTGAGCCAACTTTATCCGCACGGGAAGCGGCGCTGATCCGCTGTGTCAATGCCACTGGCGCTACCTTTGTGCCGCCCTATGATCACCCCGACATCATCGCCGGTCAGGGAACAGCGGGGCTCGAATTATTCGAGCAAATTGGGCCTGTCGACGTAGTGTTAGTGCCAGTGGGCGGTGGCGGCCTGCTGGCTGGAGTCAGTGCAGCCATGAAAGCATTGAGCCCACAGACACAGGTCATCGGTGTGGAACCGGTTGGCGCCGATGATGCCTATCGTTCTTTTTACTCGGGTAAGCGGGTGACAGAGCATCAACCTGATACGATTGCTGACGGACTGCGTACAACTCTAGGTGTTTTGAATTTCGATCTGATTCGCAGGCATGTAGACGCTATCGTCACTGTCGATGATACAGCCATCTGCAAGGCAATGGCGTTGTACATGACCCGTGCGAAAGAGGTGGTGGAGCCGTCCGGCGTTATTGGTCTTGCGGCAATTATGGCAGGTGTCGTTGATGTGCGTACAAAACGTGTGGCGATTATATTATCCGGCGGTAATGTCGATCTTACTCGGTTACCGTGGTGACGCCTTGTGATTCGTTCTGCTCGCCTGTTTGGCGTCGCCTTGTTGTGTGCGATGGTTTTGGCGGGATGTACTCGCACATCGTTGATTTACAATCGCATACCGACGCTCATTAACTGGACGATCGACGATTACATTACCCTAGATCGTGCACAGCAGTCTGTACTAGATGAGCAGCTAGATGAGTATCTGGCCTGGCATCAAACCACACAACTGCCGCTGTATGTTGCGCTCTTAGATGACGTGTTAGAGCATCTCGAGTCTGCGGCCCCGATTACCGAGGCAGTGTTGACACGCTGGCAAGAGCGAGCGGATGTCTTCGCTGCTGATCTGCAATACCGAGCAGTTGACTGGATCGTGCCGATGGCCCAAACCGCAACTGATGGACAGCGACAAGAGCTGGCTATCGCTATCGATAAAAAGCAGCGCGAACTCGAACAAAAATACAGCGAACGAACCCCAGATGAGTACCGCCAAGATGTGGTTGAAAGTTTGACGGACAACCTTGCAGATTACCTGGGTCGCCTGACTGAAGAACAGCAAATCTTTATTGATAGGGCGGGAGAGCTACTTGTTCGCTATGACAGCGTTTGGTTAGCGAGCCGAGCGGCCACGTTTGCGCGTCTGACATCAATATTACAAGCCCCAGACGAAACACTCTATGAGCGCTTAATGGGGTTCTTTGAATCTCGCTTGACGGCCCCAACTTCGGCGGAGTATGAGCATAATCAGTCGTTGATTAAAACCACCATTGCCGAGGTCTTAACGGCGCGGACAGATAAGCAGCATCAGAAACTGACCCGGAGATTAAGTGCCATTCGCGACGATCTGGCGCGGTTGGCGGCGCAAGCTGAAATAAGCTGAAAGTGGTTATTATTTGCGCGATTGCCACAGTCTGGCAGTGAGCGTTTGCGGCGCGCTAAAGGGCGTGTGGGTGACTCCGGCAAGTGCGTTCTTGAGCGCAACTTTGCCACAGAGAGCCGGTTTTATTTCGATAGTGTTTTGATGAACACCTTAGAGTTTCGTTGCAGATTGTAGAGAGCCTGTCGTGGCTGCGGAAGTTCGCTCCGATCTTGTTCTTTGAAGCCTTGCTCAATAAACCAATGCGCTGTTTGCGTGGTGAGAACGAAGACAGACGTGAGCCTTTGTTCGAGCGCTGATTTTTCGAGGACATTCAGCAATCGTTGTCCTCGCTGCTCACCCCGATAATCTGGATGGCAGACGATGCAAGCAACCTCAGCAATACTGGCCTGGGGGTAGGTGTACAGAGCAGCGCAAGCGATAATCCGATTGTCGCGTTCTAAGACTGTGAACTGGGCAATTTCAGTTTCAAGGAGTTCTCGAGATCGCTTGACGAGGGTGCCGTCTGCTTCTAACGGTTGCAGCAATTCTAGGATGCCACCGACATCATCGATGTTTGCTTTGCGGCATTGCTCGAACGGATGGCTCGATACCAAAGTACCGGCGCCATCGTGTGTGAAGAGTTCGAGTAGCAGTGCACCTTCATGATCAAAGCCAATGATGTGGCTTCGTTCAACACCCCCTAAACAGGCTTTTTGGGCAGAGCGGAGCAAGGCGCCCTGCCCTGGGTCCACATCGCAAGAGGGAATCTCAGACATGGCCAGCTCGCGGATGAGTTCACCTTGACTATTGGTGATCGCTTGCGGGCTCGCCAGCCAAATGAGCTTGTCAGCTCGGCACTCGGTTGCAGCCCGAACGGCAACATCTTCTAGGGCTAAGTTAAAGATTTCACCAGTGGGTGAGTAGCCCAGAGGCGGTAATAGCACTATCGTATTGTCAGCAAGTTGTCTCGCGATGCCTTGCATGTCGATCCGTCTTACTTTGCCGGTGTGAAGATAATCAGTACCTTCCAATACGCCCACTGGCTGGGCAACGACAAAGTTTCCGGAAGATACTCGGATGCCAGCATTACGCATCGGTGAATTGGCGGTACCCATCGAGAGCCTTGCCTCAAGATCATGTCTTAGGCTACCGACAATTCGTTTGATGATTTCTAGGTCGGCTTGATCGGTGATGCGCAGATCGTGTTCGAACAGGCTTGTGCGCCCTAGCAACGTGAGTTCTGTGTTGACTTGCGGTCGCGCCCCGAAAACGACGACAAGCCGCACGCCTAAGCTATTCAGTAAGACAAGATCTTGAAGGATGGTGTTGAGCTGTGCGCTTGCTAAACATTCACCCGACAGTGCCACCACAAAGGTTTTTCCTCTGTGAGCGTTAATGTAGGGTGTGGTATTTCGAAACCACTGAATATGTGATTGATTCGGCATGGCGGCATTATCTTACGAACCCAGCGCTAGGTACAGCATCGGAGCTGATCACACGCAGAAATTTGCTGCTGCTGCGATGGATCAGCCGCCGAAAACACCCTTGAAGAAGAAAAAGAAGACGATAGACAGGCCCGCACCGGCAGGAAGCGTGACAAGCCAGGACGCAAAAATTGATCCGACAACGCGCAAATCAATACTCCCGATACCGCGGGCAATACCAACACCCAGTACCGCGCCAACGAGGGTGTGTGTGGTCGAAATTGGCAGTCCAGTCGCAGACGCCAGTACGACCGTTGAGGCTGCGCCCAATTCGGCGGCAAAGCCGCGACTGGGTGTCAGTTCGGTGATTCGTTTGCCGATGGTCTGAATGACTTTCCAGCCATAGGTGGCGAGACCGATGACAATTCCGAGTGCGCCGGTGAGCAGAATCCACCAAGGGATAGCAGATTTAGCGGCGATTTCGCCTCCAGACTGTAATACACCCACAATGGCAGCCACTGGCCCTATCGCGTTTGCCACGTCGTTCGAGCCGTGAGCGAACGCCATGGCACAGGCGGTAAACACCATAAGAATAGCGAATACCCGCTCTACATCAGCGTTAGTAGGCTTGATATCCGGATTATTGCGATGGATTTTATGCAGCAATTGAGCGCCCGCAAGGGCAACCACAAGGCCGATAAGCGCTGCCACAGGAACCGCATTCATGAAACTGCTGCCGAGGCCCATATCAATCGTGACCCCAACATTTTTGAGTCCTTTGGTGAGGGTCACCATGGCAATCATGAAGCCGACCAAAAACATGTAGTAAGGAATATACTGCTTCGCTCGATGGTAGGGGTCGTCGCGGTCTAAAATGATGTGCCGAACGCTCGTGAACAAGACGTATGATATTGTACCGGCGATCAGGGGTGATACGACCCAGCTTGCAACGATGGTTGCGATCTGTGGCCAAGCCACCGCATCGATAGAAATACCCACCGCCGCAAAGCCAACGATAGCGCCGACGATAGAGTGCGTGGTAGACACTGGCCATCCTTTCATACTGGCAACCAGTAACCACGTGCCCGCTGCAAGTAGGGCCGACATCATACCGTACACGAGCAGCTCTTCTTGCCCTTTGAAAAACGCTGGATCAATGATCCCTTTTCTGATGGTGTCAGTTACCGCGCCGCCGGCAAGATAAGCACCAGCAAACTCAAAAATGATAGCGATTAGAATCGCTTGCTTGATAGTGATGGCTTTGGAGCCAACCGAGGTACCCATGGCGTTTGCGACATCGTTAGCACCGATACCCCAGGCCATGAAGAAGCCGAACAAACACGCGAGAATCAGGATTGTGGAGCCGTAGTCTTGAAGGACGTCCATGTGTTATCTCGCTCTCTTAGTACAGGGGTGACCTGTTATCAGCTCACTTGAGCGCCTCGATTCTAACAATCCAACTGCGACAGTTTTGTTACAGTTTAGCGGATAATTTGGCAGGGAAGTCATGACTTCTCTCCTCTAAATTTAGGCGCAGTATAGGCAAACACTGTCCGTGTGTCACACCCAAATAAAACAGCGCTTCCGTGCACTGGCGGAGACTGCTCTAAGCGCTTAGCATGGGTGCGTACAGCGACTTTGGAAACCTTGTATGACGATAACGAACCCCGCTCCTATCCCGGCTGCATGGGCGACACTTATTGAACTGGCAGACGCGAGCGCCTCCCCGCCTCCTGAGCAGGTGTTCGTGGGAGCGACTGAGCAGGTGCAGAGACTCCTCCGTTTGAGCCCTTTCGCAGCAAAAATGATGGCTCAGCAGTGGGATTGGATCGTGTCGACATTTGATCGAACTGCGTGGCAAGATCCGATCGATCGTCATGGTCTAGAGACTCTTTATGCCAGTGCTCAGGCGGTAGCTGAGTCGCCCGAACAAGCGCTGAGATGGCTTCGCAATCGGGTGATGCTTCGCTTAATTTGGCGAGATTTTCTGAGGTTTTGCGATGCGCCAGAGACGGTTGCGCAGGTCTCATTACTAGCAGACTTTTGTATTCAACGAGCTCTAGAAGTTGCGTCAAACGAGCTTTCTGAGCGTTTCGGAGCGCCGATTGGGAAAGACTCGGGCGAGGAGCAGCAGCTGGTTATCTTGGCTTTGGGGAAACTTGGGGCGCAGGAGTTAAATTTATCTTCGGATATCGATCTCATATTCGTTTACCCGGAAGCGGGTACCACCAATTCTGCTGCTAAAACACTCTCTAATCAGGAGTTTTTTCTGAAACTGGGGCAGCGGGTTATCGCCTTGCTCGACCCAGTAACAGCGGATGGGTTTGTGTTTCGGGTGGACATGCGATTACGTCCATACGGGGACAGTGGCCCTTTGGTCATGAACTTTGCCGCATTTGAAGCCTATTATCAGGAGCAAGGCCGCGAGTGGGAGCGCTATGCCATGATCAAGGCCAGGCCCCTAACGGGGAGGCTAGAGAGCACGCAGGAACTGACTACGATGCTCACCCCTTTTGTTTTCCGTCGTTACATCGATTTTAGTGTGATTGATTCATTGCGCGACATGAAACGTATGATCGCCGATCAGGTGGTTCGTAAAGGTCTTCAGAACGATATCAAACTGGGCCGTGGTGGTATCCGAGAGATCGAGTTCATTGCGCAGTGCTTTCAGCTGATTCGTGGTGGACGTGACGAGATTTTGCGGACCCGGCAGTTGATGGTGGCTTTAGATGGGTGCGAGGCTCTCGGCTGTTTACCGCCTCTGGCTGTCGACCAGTTACGCCAAGCATACTGGTTCTTGCGCAACACGGAGCACGCGCTGCAGGGCTATCAAGATAAACAGACGCAACAACTGCCTGAGGATATATCAGCGCAAGATGCTTTGACCGAGATCATGGGCTATTCCACTTACCCAGAATTTTTGGAAGCACTCGTTGACCATCGCAGGCGGGTTAGCCACCACTTTGACGTCTTGATCGCGGATCCCGATTCCAGTTCTGAGCAACCGAAGTTGGATCTTGCTTGGGAGACACTTTCGATTGATGAGTGGCGGGACTTAGGATTTTCAGAGCCTGAAACGCTGCCAGAGGTGATGGCGGTATTGACTCGGAGTTCAGTGGTGAAAGCGCTTCAGGCCGAGCCTCGGAGGCGGCTGGATGTCGTGATGCCGCGTTTGATCAGTGCCGTGAGTCGCCATAGCAGCCCGACCCAAACCTTAAGTCGATTACTGCCATTGGTAGAGGCGGTATTGCGGCGCAGCGCCTATTTATTGCTGTTGGCAGAAAACCCAGCCGCCCTCGAGGAGTTGGTCCGCTTGTGTGGCGCCAGCCCCTGGATTGCTCGTCAACTTGCGTTACGCCCAGCGCTGCTGGATGAGCTGCTTGACTTAGATCATCTTTACACAGCGCCCGATAAAGCAGTGTTGGCCGGAGAGCTGCGCCAGCAAATGGCGTATGTTGCGATGACGGATCTAGAAGCTCAAATGGAAGGCCTTCGCTATTTTAAGTCGGCGCAAATGTTACGGATTGGAGCCAGCGAAATAGGAGGCGTTTTGCCGTTGATGCAGGTCAGCGATAAGCTGACCTTCGTCGCTGAAGTAATCTTAAGCCATGTGCTTGAAGTGGCCTGGATAGATCTCGTTGCCAAGCACGGGTCACCGGCTGGCGTTGGAGCTGACAAGCATTTTTGTATCGTTGCCTACGGTAAGTTGGGTGGCTGGGAGTTAAATTACGCCTCTGACTTGGATCTGGTTTTTTTATATGACGCCGACCCGCAGGGGCTAACTGACGGCGATCGACCCATCGATCATGCTCGGTTTTACACGCGTTTAGGTCAGAGAATTATCCATATTCTTGAAACACGGATGAGCATGGGTCGGCTCTACGAAGTTGATATGCGACTGCGACCGTCGGGCAACTCTGGCCTGCTGGTGACGACCGTAGCGGCTTTTGAGCGATATCAGAGAGACAGCGCCTGGACCTGGGAACACCAGGCTTTGACGCGAGCTCGAGTGGTGGCGGGAGATCAGGCGATCGCGGATCGATTTCAGGCGATTCGACAGGCCATCCTCAGCTTGCCGCGTCAAGTCGACTCATTGGCTCAGGAGGTTCAACAAATGCGCGCTAAGATGAGGCATCAGTTTGATTCGACCTCGGCTGCGGATGTTTTTGATTTGAAACAAGATGCGGGTGGTATCGTTGACATAGAATTTATGGTGCAATATGCCGTGCTGGCTTGGTCGAGCAAGCGAGAAGCACTCTCTCAATGGACAGATAACGTCAGACAGCTTGAGACCCTTGCCGCACTGGGCTTTATTTCTGTCGAGACTGCACAGACACTCACGAGCGCCTACCTAGCGTATCGGTCGGCGACGCACGAGTGTGCCTTGCAGGAATCTGCTGGCAGTGTCAGCGCTGCCGAATGGGCAGAGTTACGTCATGCTGTGCGCCGTGAGTGGGACGCTTGGTTTAATAGAATAATTGAGGAGTAGTTAATGGATTTTGCAGATCGTGACGGATTAATCTGGCTGGATGGCGAAATGATTCCCTGGCGAGAGGCGAAAGTGCATGTGCTCACGCATACCTTCCACTATGGTTTGGGGGTGTTTGAGGGTGTGCGAGCCTATCAGACAGAGTCACGTGGCACCTGTATTTTCAAGTTAAAAGAACACACCCAGCGTCTGTTTAACTCTGCCAAAATCTTAATGATGTCCATCCCCTATTCTCAGGAGACTTTAAACGAGGCTCAGAAACAGGTGGTAGAGGCCAATAATCTTGCAGAAGCCTATTTGCGACCCATGTGCTTTTATGGTTCCGAAGGCATGGGATTGCGAGCAGACAACCTGAAAACGCACGTCATGATAGCGGCGTGGGAATGGCCTTCTTACATGGCCCCCGAGGCGCGTGAGCAGGGTATCAAAGTGCGAACATCTTCTTATACTCGGCATCACGTGAATATCGCGATGTGCAAAGCCAAGGCCAACGGTCAGTATATTAACTCGATGCTAGCACTCCGAGAGGCGATTGACGGTGGCGCTGAAGAGGCCTTGCTGCTCGACAACGAGGGCTATGTGGCCGAAGGGAGTGGTGAGAATTTTTTCTTGGTTAAAAACGGCGTCTTATACACGCCTGAATTGACCAGTTGCCTCGATGGCATCACCAGAGCCACAGTGATTGCGCTGGCGGACGAATTGGGTATCGAGGTGCGCGAGAAACGTATTACTCGCGATGAGGTTTACATTTGTGACGAGGCGTTCTTTACTGGTACTGCTGCCGAGGTAGTACCGATTAGAATGTTGGATAATCGTGTGATCGGATCTGGTTCTCGAGGCCCGATTACCGAGCAGCTACAGACAATGTATTTCGATTCTGTGCGCGGAAAGCGGCCACAGAATCCTGATTGGTTGAGCGAAGCGATAAGTCACTAGGAGATGCCCATGCATGCGGGAGCACTAGAACAACATTTCGACAATGGCATCTTTTGGCGTCATTGGCCCGTTGCCGATCCAGAGCACGTGATCGTATTGGTGCATGGTCTAGGCGAACACAGCGGGCGTTACGAAGACTTCGCCGAGTTTTTTAACAGCCGTAAAATCGCTGTCGTCGCCCTCGATCACACGGGCCATGGTTTGTCGCCCGGGACACGTTGCCATGTGTCGAGTTTTGAGGACTATTTGTCGCCACTGTTGGCGTTAACCTTAGAAGCTGAAGCCTTGTATCCGGGCGTTCCCAAGGTTTTGATAGGGCATAGTTTGGGTGGCTTGATAGCGGCTGCGTTTTTGTTAAGCCACCAAGACAAATTCCAGAGTGCAGTTCTCTCGGGGCCAGCGCTTGGTATCGATCCTGCACCACCAGTATGGCAACAACGCATTACCAGGGCCCTGTCCTACTTGCTACCTAAGCTAGGGGTTTTGGCTTTAGATGCTAGCCAGGTGTCTCGTTCAACAGAGGTCGTTGCTGCTTATCAAGCCGATCCTCTCGTCCATCATGGTAAAATAAGCGCCAGATTGGTCACTGAACTATTTGACTGTGTTGAGCGTGTGAACGACCAGGCCGGCCGAATTCTTTTGCCGTTGAAAATCGTGCACGGAGAGGCGGATGTGATGACATCGCCACAAGCATCCAAGGCGTTTATTGAAAAGTTGGGGTCTGAGGTTACCGAATATCAGGGATATCCTGGGTTGTATCACGAAATTTTCAATGAGCCAGAGCGAGAGCAAGTCCTCGAGGACGTATTGTCATTTATTGGGCGCGTTAACTGAACTAGAGAGCGGTTGAATGATTCAGTGTAAGCGCTTTGGCGGATCGGTGTGACCGAGCCTATTAGGGTTGCGTTAGTGAGCTATCGCAGCCAGCCTTTTAGCGGTGGGCAAGGCGTCTACGTCAGTGCTCTAGCAAGAGCCCTGGTGCAGCAGGGCGTGGCTGTAGACGTGATCTCGGGGCCGCCCTATCCAAACCTCGATGAGGGTATTCAACTCATCCGGTTACCCAGTCTCGATTTATATCAGCATGGCTTGAGATCGCTGCGCTGGCGCCATCTTGCCTCTCTCAGTCATATTATCGAATGGTTCAGTAAACTCACTGGTGGATTCGCTGAGCCTTACACCTTTGGGCGCAGACTAAAGCGCTATATGAAGCGCCATAAACCCCATTACGACCTGATTCACGACAATCAGAGCTTGTGCTACGCCTTGCAAGATTTACAGGCGATGGGCTATCCCGTGGTGGCTACTATTCACCACCCTATTACCAGTGATCTGCGCTTGGCATTGTCCGCTGAACCCTCCTGGTGGCGTCGCGTGTTGTTGCGACGCTGGCATTCCTTCTTGGGCATGCAGGTTGCTGTGGCGCGTCAATTACCGAAGATAATGACCGTATCGGAATCCGCGCGGAAAGATATTGAGCGTGAGTTCGGTGTGAGCTCTGATCGTCTTGTGGTGACCGGCATTGGCACCGATACAGCGGTGTTTCAACCTTTGGCGACGATCCAAAAGGATCCCAATCGAATCATGTTGACGGCCTCTTCTGATACCGCCCTGAAGGGCGTTGTGTATGGTATAGAGGCCTTTGCGATTTTGCGACAGTCCTATCCGGAGCTTCGACTGAGACTGGTTGGCTCGCTGCGCGCTGACGGAGACGCTCAGCGCGCCATTGAACGTCATGGGCTAGAGCCCTGGATTGATTTTGAAAAGCATCTGAGTCAAGACCGTTTAGTCCACTACTACAACGAGGCCACCGTGTTTCTCTCATCCTCGCTCTACGAGGGTTTTGGTTTACCTGTTGCAGAGGCGATGGCATCGGGCACGGCAGTTGTTGCGACCGATGGCGGCGCCCTGCCCGAAGTTGTGGGCGATGCCGGACTGATCGTACCCACTGCTCATCCACAGGCGCTTGCGGACGCAGTTGCGGTATTATTGCACGATAGTGAGTTGCGGCATGGTTTTGAACGCAAAGGTCGAGCTAGAATCGAGCGGTTGTTTTCATGGAGCGCCTGTGCTCAACGAACTATCGCTGAATATGAGGCGTCACTCTCGCATGCAAACCGTTGATTTCCGATATTTTCCCCTCAGTACCGGCCAGCGGGTCCTGGATCTTGGTTGCGGTGAAGGGCGCCATCTCATAGGGGCTTTGTTGGCGGCAGACGTGTCTGCCGTGGGCGTCGACTTATCGCATTCAGACCTACTGACGGGGCGAGAGAAAACGGAAGATTGGGCTGTGAGTATCAATGAGCCTCGTCGACCTCTGCTGACCCAAGCTAGCGGCTATGCTCTACCTTTTGCCGATCACAGTTTCGATGCGATTATTTGCAGCGAAGTCCTTGAGCATGTGCCATCAGTGGCTCGTGTGATGCAGGAAATCAATAGAGTTCTGAAGCCCGGTGGTCAGCTGGTGGTATCCGTACCAAGACGCTGGCCCGAAAGAATCTGTTGGTGGTTGTCGAGTGACTATCACTTGCAACTTGGTGGCCATTTACGAATTTTTCGTCTTGGTGATCTCCGGCGTCAAATCGAACAATTGCCGTTTACGCTCTATCACAATCATGGTGCGCACGCCTTGCATGTGCCTTATTGGTGGCTACGATGCTTGTTTTGGCAGACACCGAGCCATTTTCTGATTAAACTTTATCATCGCCTGTTGGTCTGGGATCTGATGCACAAACCTTGGATCACCGGTGCCCTTGAGGCTCTTCTCAATCCGTGGATGGGGAAAAGCGTCGTTTTGTACTATCGAAAAAAAGCGATGTCATCATGAACGCTCTCTACCTTGGTCCCGGCTTGTTTCCACACGATCTATTTGCCGATACGTTTTCCTATATTCGTTCTTTGCAAAAACCCAGTGGTGAGATCCCCTGGTTCGATGGCGGGCATACCGATCCTTGGGATCATATTGAAGCGGCAATGGCCTTGTCCATCGGCGGTTATTTCGAGGATGCAGCGCGCGCTTACGAGTGGCTTGAACATGTTCAGCTGGATGATGGAAGTTGGTGGGCTCAATACCGAGATGGCCGCAAGGGAGATACCTCTCGGCGCGAGACCAATTTCTGCGCTTACATAGCGACCGGTGTTTGGCATCACTATCTGATTACTCAAGATCATGGATTTTTAGAACGCTACTGGCCAATGGTCCAGCGCGCTTTCGATTTCGTGCTGGCCCGACAAAACCCCTTGGGTGATATCGATTGGGCTGCAGATGACGATGACGAAGTGCCACAAGATGCGCTTGTTACAGGATGCTCATCTATCTATAAAAGTTTGGAGTGCGCTCATAATATCGCGGTTACTTTGGGACAACGTTGTCATTATGACCGCGCTCGCGCCAAGTTAGGACGCTGTCTTGTTCAGCACCCAGAGCGCTTTGATCGCACTTGGGAAAGCAAGGCGCGATACTCTATGGACTGGTTCTATCCGGTATTAGTGGGCGCTTATCAGGGTGCCCCTGCACGAGAGCGGCTTGCGGGACGATGGCAAGAATTTGTCGAGCAAGGTCTAGGATGCCGCTGTGTGGCTGACCAGCCGTGGGTAACGATCGCAGAAACCTGTGAGCTTGTGATGGCGTTGGTGGCGGCAGGGGATCGATCTAAGGCCCGAGAAGTGTTTAGTTGGGTATCACAATGGCGTCATAGCGATGGCTCATACTGGACCGGGTTTCAATTTGCCGAGCAAATTTTATGGCCCGACGAACGTCCAACGTGGACTGCCGCTGCCGTATTATTGGCGGCTGATGCGCTCACACTGCACACACCCGCAGCGCGATTATTCACTCATGTCGAGATGCTGACAGACGTCAACGAAGCGGCTTCCGGTAAAGCGTGGGCCTGATCAGCTTAAGCGCCGCAGAATCTTTAAACTATCTACTTCACGGTCAAGAGCCCACAGGCCAGATTGCAAGGCGGCTTCGATAATGGCTCTCGGCGCTTGCCCGCCCGCTTTTGCTGTGGGGTAGTGATCATGAATTGCGAGCAAACCATCGAGTGCAACGTGGCTTGACCACAAACGGTAATCGCTTACCGCGTCATGCATGCTATGCCCGCCATCAATGAATACCATACCGACCCGCTGATTCCAGCGACGCCCGACGGCACTGGCGTTGCCAACAACTGCAATAACCCGGGTTTCTAGGCACGCTTCCCGAATCGTGTGTCGGAATCGCGCGAGTGTATCGGTATCGCCATGGGTATCCACCAACTCGGGGTTGTAAAAGAACTCACCGGGTTGATGTTCTACTGAGCCTCCGTGATGGTCTATTGCGAACACCAGTGTATCGGCCTGATTGGCGCCTGAGCCTAGATATATCGTGGATTTTCCGCAGTAACTACCGATTTCAATAATGACACCAAGACGCCCCGCCTCTGCCGCCGCTGCTTGCAGCATTGAGCCCTCTGCCGCGCTCAAAAATCCCGGGGTCTGGGTTGCAATAAGATCAAGTTTAGGGTCGAGCATAAACGGTTCTCTTCTGTTCAAGCCGGACTATACCACGTTGCCCGGTAATTCCGTCTTGGCTTTCAGGGCAAGCGCGGCTATCCTCGCGTCACACCGTAAACAAACGAGATATCATGCGTCAATTGTATACCGCGCTACTATTTTTGAGCCTACCGTTGTTAATGGCTCGACTGTGGTGGCGTGGGCGTCGACTCCCGTCTTATCGCAAGCGGTGGGAGGAGCGCTTGGGTTTCCATGTCCCCTCGATCGAACTGGGCAGACCCTTGATTTGGATCCATGCGGTTTCAGTTGGTGAGGTCGTGGTCGCAAGTCATTTGATTCGAAGACTGCAGGCCTCTTATCCCCAGCATCAGCTCTTCGTGACGACTTCAACACCGACAGGATCCGAACGGCTGCTCACAGAGTTCGGCGATTCCGTGTTGCACATGTATCTGCCTTGGGATCTGCCGGGGCCGTTGCGACGAGTGCTCGATCGTGTGCGACCACAACTGATTCTGTTGATAGAGACCGAGCTTTGGCCTAACTTTTTGGCTCAAGCGAAGGATCGAAAGATTCCCGTGGTGCTGATTAATGGGCGTTTATCGGCAAAATCTGCGCGGCGATATTCGCGGGTGCCGAGCCTGCGCAAAGCGATGCTAGAACAATTGACACTGGTTATAGCCCAGGCTAAGCACGATGCTCAACGATTTCGTGCTCTTGGTGTGCCCCGAGATCGAATAACCATCTCTGGTAACATTAAGTTTGATCAACGACTCCCGCCTGCGGTGCTTGCCGCCGCTGAATCTATTCGCGTTGATTGGAGTGCGTCCACTCGCCCCATAGTGGTCGCGGCGAGCACGCATGATCAAGAGGAGCGGCAGGTCTTATTGGCTTTTCGCCGTATCAAGATGAAGCATCCCGATACTTTATTATGCGTGGTCCCTCGGCACCCAGATCGCTTCGAGACGGTCCGCTGTTTGATTGAGGCAGATGGCTGGCGCTACACACAGCGTTCGGTCACGACTGCGATTGAAGCGGATACCGATATCGTACTCGCTGACACAATGGGTGAGTTGGTGACTTTGCTGGGTGCGGCGGATGTCGCTTTTATTGGCGGCTCATTGGTGCCTACCGGGGGCCACAATATGCTCGAAGCCGCCCAGTGGGGGGTGGCGGTCGTGACCGGGCCTCATTTGTTCAATTTTGCGGCAGTGAAAACTCTGTTGCTGCAAGCTCGCGCACTTTTAATTGCAGACGATCCTGACGATTTGGGACTTATTGTGACTGATTTGCTGAGCTCTGCGGGGCAACGGCGCGCCATGGGTGAGCGGGGGCAAGAGGCGGTAGAGCGCCAGCGCGGCGCTCTCGACCGAGTAATGCAAGGGTTAGAGCCCTTGCTGTGACTGTGTCACAGGACCGGGTGCTTCTAGGAAGGCGTCAAGCTCGACGATATCAGCAGGGCTCAACAAGCCTGCTTTTTGCTTCAGCCGGAGCTGATTAATCACATAGTCGTAGCGGGTGTTGGCGTAGTCTCTCTGCGCGGTATAAAGCGCATTCTGTGCATTCAGCACGTCAACTACGTTACGAGTTCCGACTTCATAGCCCGCTTGTGTGGCCTCGAGAGCGCTTTGCGATGACACAATGGACTGGGCCCGTGCTTTCACTCTTGCAACGTCGCTTTGCACGGTCATATGTAACGAGCGAGTTTGGGCGATGGTGTTTCGCTGCAACCCGATACGTTGCTCTTTAGAGGCGTTGAACTGTTCCGCCGCTCTGCGTCTGTTAGCGCTGATCGAACCGCCGGCGAATAGAGGAACCTCGACTCGAAGCCTAACGATCTCCTGATCTCGCTCACTCCGCGGCGGGACATTAAATACCGATTCTTGTTCACTGATACCTTCTGTACTGAAGTCAGAGGTTGAGAATGATCCGGAAATTTTCGGCATGTGCTCAAATGTTTTGGATCGAGAGTTTTGCTGGGCTGCATCTTCGCCCAATCGAGCTGCCTTGAGCTCCAAGTTGTTGGCCAAGGCAAAGTCGACCCATGCTGCACGATCTGCTGGCTCGGGTGGGGTGATCGGGAAGGTCTCGCTCAGTGTTGAAAGCTGGTCGTGGTCGACATTGGTCAGCACCGATAGGCCCTCTAGAGCAACCGCTAGGTTATTTTCGTCGGTGAGTCTTGCGACTCGCGCCAAGTCGAATACCGCCTGTGCTTCGTGGACATCTGTTAGCGCGATTAAGCCCACTTCAAACCGCTGCTGAGTTTGTTCTAGTTGGCGTGCGAGGGCCCGTTCTTGGGCTTGCGATGCGGCTAGGTTGTCTTCTGCTCGGAGCACACCAAAATAGGCTTGCGCTACTCGAACAATCAAATCTTGTTGTTGTGCAGCAAAAGTCGCTTCGGCGCGATCACTCAGCGCACGAGTCGATTGAAACGAAAACCAAGCCGGCAGATCAAACAGTGCTTGGTTCAAAGAAACCACATAGCCTTTGGCAGTGGTGTCAGAAAAGCTCTCGATTTCGCGGATGACGCCACCGCCGCTTTCATCTAAACCGACCAAGCTATTGGCAATGGTGGTGGTTTCTGTTTCGCTGTAGTCGTAGCTGGCGCTGACCCGGGGCAAGAGTGCCGATCGAGCGATGATGGCTTGTTCTTGATCGGCTTTAAACTGTGCTCGATACGCTTTTAACTGAGCGTCATTATTCAGCGCTAATTCGTAAATTTCTTGCAGCGATTGCGCCTGTGCGATGTTAGCGCTGGCACTGAGTGCGATGATCGCTAAAAGGTAGGAAAACAGTTTCATGTGTGAACCTCAAAAAGCAAAGCAAATAGTGTAACAGCGCGGGGAGTACAAAGCATTCATCAACTGTGTGGTGTATACGCAGATGATCGTGCATTTGATTCATGTCAACGCATATTTCTGCAAGCAAACGCACTTTTCCATTGGTTGGTGCGCTTATTTTTGTCATAGTATTTCGAGAGGGTAAAAATTCACGTTGTTTAGATCATCGCAGGAGCGAGTTGTTGTGCCGCTGATAGCCAATCAATCGAGGCAAAAGTACCGGGTGTCGCTCGCCGAGTTACACGCCGTGTGCGAGGCCAACTACCGTCGGTTTATGCGCGTATTCCCCGATTACGAGCAAACCAATGAAACGGTGTTACTCCTTGATCAGGCGCGAATTGCCATTAGTGTGATGGAGCGGAATCGATACACGACGACGTTTAAGGTGGTGCAGTTAATGGCGCCAGATTATCAATGGACGCGCTCTATGGAGCTCGAGCTTAGAGCCTATCACGACGCCCAGATGTTAGAGGTATTGGCATTTCAGCGTCATCGTCGCATCAAGCCTCGCTATTCTTATCCGAATGAGCCGATGTTTCAAAAAGACGAGAAGCAGCAGCAACATCAATTTGTAGCTGATTGGTTAGAATATCTGTTGGCCCACGCTCGCTCTAGTCAAACTGTATCTGGTTTCGGGCCCGAGTA
>CBFHJC010000031.1:0-18369 GCA_965656045.1 Aequoribacter sp. | reverse complement strand
TAAAGAGCCCCACAAACGGCGACCAACTGAGCCACCAACCCCAATAGAAAATGGTCCATCCACCCAACCAATCGGTCGGATTATAGGCGTATAAATTAAAGGTCTTGCCCACCAGATCCGACAAATAACCACCGATATTCTGCATAAACATTTGCAGTAAAAGTACCGTTGGTCCAGCCAGCATTACCCCAACTAGCAGTATCACCGCCAGTCCCATATTGAGCTCAGACAACCGTTTGATGCCGGCATCTAAGCCCATCACTAAAGACAAGGTTGCCAGTAGCATGGTAACAATGACGATCGCAATTTGAACGCCTGTCCCAAGAGGAAGACCGGTGAGATAAGAGATACCACTGTTAATCTGTAAGGCACCAAAACCAAGACTGGTAGACACACCGCAGATCGTTGCGACCACCGCAAAAGTGTCGACAATCGAACCAATCGGTCCATATATTTTATCGCCGATCAGGGGATACAATGCCGATCGAAGCGTCAGTGGCAAATTGTGGCGATAGGCAAAATAAGCCAGGATCAAGGCAACAATCGCGTAAATGGCCCAGCCGTGAAGCCCCCAGTGAAAGAACGTCAGCCGAATTGCTTCGCGGGCGGCCTCGACGGTCTGAGGATCACCGGTGGGCGGTGCCAGGAAATGCATGACAGGCTCAGCAACTCCAAAGAACATGAGACCAATCCCCATGCCCGCAGAGAACAGCATCGCAAACCATGAAGATCGGGAATAGTCGGGGCTTGAATGGTCTGGTCCAAGTTTGATATCGCCTAATCGTGAGAAGCCGAAGAACAACACAGCGACCAGAATAATGGCCACCACGAGGACGTAGTACCAGCTCGCATAGCGGATAATCGCCGCCTGAAAACTGGCAAAGAATTCACCCGTTGTCGCTGGCGTAACGGTGGCCACAAGAACCAGTAGACCTACGATAATCAGCGACGAGAAAAAGACGGGCTTGTCGATATAGAAGCCTGAACTAGCGGATTCTGGCTTAGTGTCTTGCATAAAAATCCTTAGCTTGTGCTTACAACTGCCAAAGCTCTGGTGAAATTAATAGCGAGCATCTTGCAAAGTGCCGAGCTCTAGCATGGGCGCCGCATCGATACCGACGGCATCCATCATCACCGCCACACGTTGCACTGATGACAAAATTTGAGTCTGCTCCCACTGCTCGAGCTGGCTGAAGCGATCGATAAATTCGTTCTGAAGTAATGCCGGAGCGAGACTCAAAACTTTTGCGCCTTCTTCGGACAAGGTCAGATGATAGCTGCGTCGATCGGTCTCTGACCTCACTCGCTCTACTAAGCCACGCGCTGTCAGCCGATCGAGGATCACTGTGACCGTACCCTGACTTAGGGTCACTTCCTGTGCCAGCCGCTTTGGCGTAACCTCGGGAAGTGATTGGATAGTTTGCAGGATAATTAGCTGCGGCCCAGTTAGGCCTGATTCACGATTCAATTTCTTGGAATGAAGATCAATCGCACGAATAATACGACGCAGTGCGATCAGTAGTTCTTGTTCAACTTGCATACCACTCCCAAAGTTACTTTGACCTAAAAGTAGTTTATTAGTACCACGCATCGCAGGAAATTTCGACTCTTTGTTCGTCTATTTGTCGGATGAGCCCGTATAAGGTTCTATGACTCAGCACTCTCACCTTATTCTCGTTCTTGCCGACCAACTGTCGTGGCACAACCCCGCCCTTGCCGATGCAGATCCGAATCGAGATCAGCTTCTGCTCGCGGAAGTAGTGCAAGAAACCACTTATGTGAAACATAACAAACACAAGATCGCGTTTTTGTTAGCCGCAATGCGTCATTTTCGGGTTGAGGCTGAGCAGAAGGGATTTACCGTACACTACACGACCATCGATGAAGGCGTTGTGAGTCTGCTAGCGGCGGTGCAAATGGTGCTTTCGCGAACCCAGGTGAATCAAGTCATCCTCTGTGAACCCGGTGAGTGGCGTCTGCGCTGCGAGTTTGAGAGCTGGCCCGATCAACTTGGTATTGCCTGTGAAATGAGAGAGGATTCTCGATTTCTAGCGAGCCACACCGTGTTTGACGAGTGGGCAGACGGACAAAAATCTCTGCGAATGGAATACTTCTATCGGTTGATGCGCAAACGCTACCAACTATTGCTCGACGCAAGTGGTGGACCCGAAGGTGGACAATGGAACTACGACGCCGATAACCGATCTGGCTGGCGCAACAAAGACAAGATTCCCGCGCGACGCCAACCTGCTGTAAGCCCTATCACACGCCAGGTCATTATCGAGGTCGATGCGCTATTTGCGGACCATCCAGGCGATCTCAAGCATTTTTGTGCGGCCGTAACCCGAGCCGAAGCCGAGCAACAGCTTGATGATTTTCTGACCCATTTTTTACCCCTATTCGGTCAATACCAAGATGCGCTTGCCGAGGAGTCACCCACCCTATTTCATGGATTGATTGGCTTATATCTGAACGCAGGGCTCCTAGAGCCACTCGAGGTATGCCGCCAAGTCGAACGCCGCTACCAGCTTGGTGAGGTGTCACTGGCCGCAACCGAAGGTTTCATCCGCCAAATTTTGGGTTGGCGCGAATACGTCAGAGGCATCTATTGGCGTTTTATGCCCCACTATGCCGAGCATAATACGTGGCAGGCCGTCAGGCCTTTACCGGCGTGGTTTTGGACTGCCGAAACACCCATGCGATGCCTCAGCAAGGCCATTGGGCAGAGCCTTGATCTGGGTTACGCCCACCACATCCAGCGACTCATGGTCATCGGTAACTTTGCTCTGATTGCCGGACTCTCAGTGAAGCAGGTTTGTGAGTGGTATCTGGCCGTTTATGTCGATGCGTACGAGTGGGTTGAACTGCCCAATACCTTGGGTATGGCTCTGAATGCCGATGGCGGCATAATGGCCAGCAAACCCTATGCAGCCTCAGGTAACTATATTGCAAAGCAGGGCAATCACTGTGCTCAATGTCAATTTGATCCGAAGCAGACAACGGGCCCAAAGGCCTGCCCTTATAACAGCTTATACTGGCATTTTATTGATCAAAACCTGGCTAGCTTAAGCACCAATCCGAGGATGAGTTTGATCACCTCACAATGGAAAAAGCGCGACCCCGAGCAAAAACAGAGTATCACCGGCTGGGCAGAGCACGTTTTAGATCAGTACCTGTAATAACGTGTAGTCAGATGACGCATGTCGGGCAGTCAAGAAATCGGCAACGACTACCCCCAAGTTCAGCGGCTCAGTTACCGTAACCCATCAACCCGTGGCCCCTACCTAGGCCCCGATGAAGCAAAGACCACTCTAGCGAATTACCGCTTGGAACAAGTCATACACTGGCACTCGCGCCCTGAGTCTATGCGCCAACATAAACAGCCCCCCAATTTTGCGATGGAAATAGATCGCATCGGCCGGAGGTACTTGCCAAAAATCGGCGTGGTCGGTGACTCGGTGCGACAAAGCCATCATGCGCGACGGCATATCCGATGCGCCAAAATCATAGATTCCGGGCTGACTCAAGGGCTCCAGCGCGAGCTTAAAGACATCAATAATGAGATCACGATAGGGCCCATCAGAATCTCCAATAGCGTATCCAAGCCGCTCCGCGGCACCCAGCATGCGCCCCCGATGTCCTGCAATAGCGGCCTTGGCAAGAGAGCGATAATCGTTCACAAACTTAGCTTTGAATGAGCGTGTCGCGCCAAAATCAAGCAACACGGTCCGCCCAGAGGACACATCGTAACGGTAGTTCGCAAAGTTAGGATCGGTCTGCATCCATCGCAGTTCGAACAGCTCCAGCAAAAGCAGCTCGATCAAAGAAGTCATGACGGTATCTCGCACCTGCTGTGGGTGATCCGCCAAGGTCTCAATGGGAACGCCCGGGACGTAAGTCATTGCCAGAGCCTCTCGATACGAGAGCTCTGGTATCACCCGCGGCAAAAGAAATCGAGCATCATCCTGCAAAGCATCTCGGAAGCGAGTCAGGTGAGCCGCCTCCTTTAGATAATCAGCTTCATCGTGGAGTTGGGCCTTCGCATCTTCCATGATCGGAGCCAGGTCGATACCGTCTGGTACCAAGCCCGACCAGCGCAGCAAGGTTGCCATGTTCTCAATGTCGGCATCGATACTGTCTACTACGCCCGGATACTGCAGCTTAATGACAATCTCTTGATCATCGTGGGTCACAGCTCGATGTACCTGACCAATGGAGGCCGCAGCGAAAGGGGTCATCTCAAACTGTTTGAATCGATCTGCCCACTGATCGCCATAAACTGCTTTCAAGGTGGCTTGAGTCTGCTTGAGCGGCAGTGTACTCGCCTCGGATCGCAGCTGTCCCAAAATCTCAGCGAGCGGCTCCGGTAACAAATCGCCAGTATCCATGGAAAGGATTTGACCCAGCTTCATCGCCGCACCGCGCATCTCGCTCAAACGCTCAGCGACGCGCTCGGCATTACCGGGGGTGAGTAGAAGCTCTTTCAAACTCGGACGATGGCCTCGGGACCATTGTTTAAAGCCTTCAGCCAACATACCCCCTGCAACACCGCCGGCTAAGCGAGCCATCTTACCCAGGCGCTGCCACCGCTGGACCGGTAATGCTTTCTCTTTCATAACACCTCTATCGGGACGCATTAGCGCTGGCTTGCCAGCGTTCGATGTAAGTCTGAGCAATAGTATGGCCATTAAATCGCGGGTTCAGCAGACATATAAACGTGAACACACCCATCAATTTGCGTGCAATCACTGCAAACTCTTGGGTCGGAGACGCGAAATGACGATTTTTCACCGAAGCTCGTGCCTGTTGGGCGACACGTGCAATAAGCTGTGATTCTGCCCAACGGTAGAGACCTTTTTCATCCACATATTGAGCGGGAAGATCGGCCTGAGGTCGCAGCGGCTCGAGTAATAGCAGACAAAAATCGGCAAAACTATTCTTAGCGTCCGCATGTGCGTCGGACTGTAAACAACCCAAGGCAACGAGTCCCTCAATCAGCTCATCTCTGGACTGTTGCTGCCCTGCGGCAATCGTTGTTCCGAGAGCACTCAAGAATTCATCGGAAAACTCAACACTCGAACCAAAATCCAGTAACACCAGGGTATCTTTTTCGCCACTGTCTCCGCGGGGACGCGGCGCAATCAGATAGTTTCCCAAATTCGGATCCGTTTGCATGATGCCCCAAACGTATAGCTCTTTAAAAAATAGCTCAAGCATAGCCTGAGCCAGAGCATTGCGTCGCGCGAGCGACAGGCTCTGTACTGTCTTGTGGTCAACCGCAAACCCCGAATGGTAGGACAGCGCCAGTACGCAGTTGGAGCTGAAGCGGGGATAAACATGTGGCACGCAAAAGTTGGCGTACTCACTTTGATCAGAGGCCGCGATGGTTGCCATACGCGAGGTGTAATCAGCCTCACGTTGATAATCCATTTCCAGATGGAGTTGGGTTCGCAGCGTACTCAACCAGCGCTCTAGATCACGGCCCGGTGTCAACCATCGTGCAACTTGCAACATCTTAACGACCGTATCAAAGTCTTCATCAACCGTTGCAGCAAGGTGTGGATACTGAATTTTTAACACCAAACTATCGTCACTCGCGATAATCTTGGCCCGATGCACCTGAGATAAAGACGCAGCTGCGAGCGGCTGCTGATCAATCTCAAGTTCATTAAGGTGATCTACGCTAGCAAGCACAGAGCCGAGCGTATCAATGGGCACGGGCTCGGTCGCGTCGTGCAAATTACGCAATGCGGTCACGAGGGCGGGCGGCAAGAAATGCTCACCCAACAAGGCCATTAACTGACCGATCTTGATGTAACTACCCTTCATGCGACCCAGCTCGATGACGAACCGCTCCGCTTCTCGCTTAACGAAATCGCTCTGACCGGCATCACCACCGGTCGCCTTGCTGTAAAGAGAGTCAGCGAGAAGGGCCCCACCGGCACGGAGACCGGCAAGACCGGCTCCTAAACCCCGCTTGAACCCCGGAAAGGTCGATGACTGCGATTTTTTTTTCATGCTCTAACTACGACAACAGGCGTCAGTTAGACCTCTGTAGCATCCAGAATTAATGCCGCCATACGTTTTCTATGATGCATCGGGTCGCCAAAGGCTTGTTGCGCCCACAGGCCGCGCTTCAAAAATAACTGCGCGTCGCAGTCATAGGTAAAGCCCATACCGCCATGGAACTGCACGGCACGATCACCCGCATAAACCAGTGTTTCCGAGGCCTTTGACTTCGCCATGTGACATGCGATACGCGCGTTCCGAGTGAGTGCATGAGACGTCAATTCGGTCGCCGCTTGGTAAATCAGAGACTTGCTTGCATCGATTGCGCACAGAATATCAACCGAAGGATGTTTTAAAGCTTGGTACGAGCCAATCAGACGGCCAAACTGCTTGCGTGTTTTCAAGTAGTCGATGGTGACGTTCAAACACGAGACAGCAGCTCCGGTTGCCTCGGCAGCGACCAATAAAGCGCCTACCAAACGAGTATCCGTAAGCGCTTGCTCAACCTCTCCTGAGCCGATAATTTGAGCTTCGTCGACCGCAAGACTGAACGCGAGAGTCTGAGCCCGTCGGGTTGCATCCAGCACATCATGATCATGCCTTTGCAGCTCTGCCAACTGTTCACCGTGCAACACGACCAGCACACATTGCCCATCGCGCAGAGCAGGAATCACAATCAAATCGGCAGTCGCAGCGTCTGCCACATGAACCTTGCGGCCCTCTAATCGTCCTGCAACAAGGGTCGTCGTAATTTTAGTGGAACCCCAATCCTCGCGCTCTAAGAAAGCCACGGTGGCTTTGGCGCCCGCAGTCACTTCACGCAAAAAACGCTCGCTTTGAGTTAGATCACAGCGTGCCAGTAAATCTGCGGCTAAAACCGTACTCATGAGGGGCGTCGTCAGTAAATGGCGACCCATCGCCTCGAATACCGTGACGAACGCACCCAGTCCAAATTCAGATCCACCCACAGACTCGGGCAGCGCGAGACCAGTCCAGCCCATATCCACCATCATTTGCCAAGCGGTCTCGCTGTAGCCTCGAGGATCCTCGAGTAGGGAGCGAACCGTCTCAATCGGTGACAGTTCAGCACACAAGCGCATGGCAGACTCTTGCAGCATCGCCTGCTCTTCTGTGAACTCAATCGCTGTAGCTCCAAAGTTCATGTGGCCTCCTATTTCGGCAAGCCGAGCACGTGCTCGGCAATAATGTTGGCTTGAACTTGGCTCGTGCCGCCACCGATAGTGGCAGAAAAACTCTGCAAGTAGGCTCGTTGCCAAAAACCTGCCTGCACCGCGTCTGCGTCTTTGACGTAAAGCGTGCCATCCGCTCCCTGTAATCGCACCGCAGTTTGACGCATGTGCCTCGCGAATTCGGTCCATCGGTACTTGGTCGACAAAGGCAGGGACCATGGAAAGTCATTGGTGAGCGCTTGAATCGTGGCGCGCTTCTCGCCAATGCTAATACTTTGGTCACTGATGATGAGTTGCATGAGTTCATCTCGCACCACGGGATCTTGCAGCAGTGGCTGGTCATCGCGCGTCATCTCTGCGAGCGAGTCAATCATGTCTTCGAGTGCAATCCGCACAAATGATAGGCCGCCAGCGGCTCCGGCTTCAGCACCACGCTCGTACTGCAGGGTTTTCATGGCCAGTTGCCAACCCTGCCCCTCTGACCCCATCAGACAAGAAGCAGGGATTCTGGCATCGTTGAAGTAGGTCTGAGTGAATCCATACTCACCGGTTAGCTTCCGGATCGGCCGGGGATCGATACCCGCCACTGTCATCGGTGCCAGAAAGAAAGATAATCCGTCGTACTTCCGCTCGGCTGCCGGGTTAGTGCGCGCCAGTAAGATCATGTACTTGGCAAAGTTACCCATGGTAGTCCAGATCTTACTGCCATTGATCACGTAATCATCGCCGTCGCGCACCGCGCGACATTGAGCCGAACCCAAGTCGGAGCCGTGGTCAGGTTCTGAGAAGCCCTGGCACCAGATATCATCCCCTGTAAGAATCCCTTTGAGGTAGCGCGCTTTTTCTTCTTCGGTACCAAGATCATTGATCAATGGACCCGCCCATCCCAAACCTATTACGTTAAACGCAATCGGAACGCCGGCGCGCGCCATCTCTTTGTCGGCAATCGATTGGAAAATGGGTTCTGCACCCTGCCCCCCATATTGCGTCGGCCAGGCCATACCCAAATAGCCGGCAGACCATAGCTTGTATTGCCACTCACGCAAAAAATCGAGCTGCTGTTCGCTGCCCACTTCCATAAAACTTTGTGGGAGCAAAAAGCCCGGATCCGCTGGCTTATTCGCGGCTAGCCAACCGGCAACTTCTTGCCGAAACTGTTCACACTGAACTGCCGTCGCCATAATAGACTCCTTATAACTGGTACTGTCGCGCGGCCAAGTCACGCATGATTTCTTCTGATCCACCGCCAATCGCATTGACTCGGACCTCGCGGTAGATTCGCTCGATTCGCTGACCGCGCAAATACCCAGCGCCTCCCAAAATCTGCATTGCTTCGCGAGCACAAAACTCCATGACCTCACTTGCCTGAACCTTCAGTAAGGCAATATCCGCTGCATTGGGTCGCCCCGCTTCAATCTGTTCGTAGCAGCAGCGAATATAAGCTTGCGTGGCATTCAGCTTTTGTTTCATGCTCGCAATCTTGTGGCGAATCACTTGGTGATCAGCCAGCCGCTGACCGAAGGTGTGCCGTTCGCGCGCCCAAGAAACAGCGTCTTCTAAACAGACCCGTCCATACGCCTCCATCGAGGCTGCCATCCCCATGCGTTCACCATTAAAATTGTGCATGATGACCTTGAACCCCTGATTTTCTTCGCCTATCAGGTGGTCGATGGGAACCCGTACCTCGTCAAAATATAAGGTTGCGGTATCTGAACTCCACCATCCCTGCTTCTTATCTAATGCGGTTCTCGAGAATCCTGGGGCATCTGTTGGTATCAGCAACATAGAAACACCACCAGGCCCTGGTCCACCCGTGCGTACAGCGGTACTCACCCAATTGGCCCGCATGCCTCCTGTAATAAAGGTTTTTGAACCGCTCACGACATAGTGATCGCCCTCTCTGCGCGCTACCGTCTTCAGATTGGCGACGTCTGAACCGCCTCCGGGCTCGGTGATACCGAGTGAAATCCATGCTTCACCGGCGAGTACTGGTTTGGCAACCGCCTGTTTAATAGCGTCTTGAGCAAAATTGATGACCGGCGGCAAACCGATACTATGGACCATTAAACTCGCAGGTATACCGCCCGCTCCCAATCGTGCCATTTCCTCGTTCACGATCCAGGAATGCCAGACATCAATACCCTCTCGAGTTCCACCGAACTCTTCGGGATACCCCATCCCCAGTAATCCGATCTCGGCGGCCTTGGGCCATAGCGTACTCGGAATGTGACCCGACTCTTCCCACTCCTCGATATAGGGCACGACCTCGGTATCAAAGAAACGGCGTAACTGTTGACGCCACGCCAAATGGTCTTCAGTAAAATGAGGATGCTCTAAGCGCGCGCTGTCAAAATCCAGTGACATAGGAGTCTCCAAGGCCAAGATTAGCCAATCTAATCCGTGGGTAAGTGTTATCGTTGTTGAATCTGTACTGTAACAGCTTAGGTCGATTTGGCTAGATCTCCGCTTCTGAAAATCTGAGCGGCGACTCAAAAAAAAAGCCGCATAAAGCGGCTAAAGCAAGACATCCATACCGGGGAGATTTGAATGCCTGTCTTACAACTCCTGCAGACGTTTGTCGATCACTGACATGGCGCGAGCACGTGCCTTTTCGAAGCACTCTTGACCTTTCACAGCGCGGCCAACACTGCCAGCTAAACGCGTGCTTTGAGGACCACAGACACTCGCCGCGGCTCGATCGATTCGCTGTTGCAAGGTGGCTCGCCCGGCAGCAGAGTCTAAATTCAAATCTGCATAAGAGACCGCGGTGCGCTCAACTTGATCGCCAGATCTGCCGGCAGCACTCGCATGCGCTGCAGTGGCCACAATGCCGATCGATAAAAAAGCGAGGGCGCCGTAACGTAAAATGTGTTTCATCGTATACTCCTGTTAACTAGATTGACTGTGCTTGTCGCGCTTCGTTTGCGGCGACTACGGGAGTTACAATAGGGCGCTACCGCTGTGTGTCATAGGGGCGTTCGACGAGTAACCGAACTGAGGCGTCAGATGACCTGTTTTAAGCGATGAAGCGAAAACTGAACCTGAATGGCAAGCACGCCGTATCTATTAACCTTCACCAGAACCGAGTATTTTCATGAAATATCAGGGCTATAGCGATTACGATCACAGTCAGACACCAACGGTAGGGGTTCTCATCACCAACCTTGGAACCCCTGAGGCGGCCACCGCGAAAGCCCTGCGACCTTATTTGAAACAATTTCTGTGGGATCCCCGGGTGGTGGAAGTACCCCGACCGCTCTGGTGGCTGATTCTTAACGGCATCATTCTGCGAGTGAGACCACGACGATCAGCACAGGCCTACCAAGAAGTTTGGACAGATCGGGGGTCTCCGTTGATGTACCACACCCATGATCAAGCCCAAGCGCTGCAACAGGCGCTCAGGGCAAAGTACGGCGACTCGGTTATGGTCGCTTTTGCGATGCGCTATGGGCAGCCATCGATCGATACAGCGCTGGAGTCACTGCTGAGTAGCGGCGTCAGAAAACTGATTGTTCTGCCCCTCTACCCGCAATATAGCGCCGCGACCACCGGATCTACTTTCGACGCCATCGCACATAACTTCACATCTCGCCGCTGGCTACCTGATCTTCGATTTATCAGCCACTACCATGATCATCCCGTATTCATTAGCGCTATCGCTGAGCGTATTCGACAGCACTGGCACCAGTTCGGTCGCGCCGACAAGCTTATTCTGTCCTACCACGGAATGCCGCAGCGTTACCTAGAGCAAGGGGACCCTTACCATTGTGAATGCCACAAGACCACGCGCCTGATCGCGGAACAACTCGGATTAGAGTCGTCGGATTACCTCACCACTTTCCAAAGCCGATTCGGGCGAGAGCCATGGTTGCAGCCCTACACCGACGACACGCTCAAGTCGCTTCCCAAGCAAGGCGTTAAATCTGTTCAGATCATTTGTCCCGGCTTTTCCAGCGACTGTTTGGAAACGATCGAAGAAATTGGCGGTGAAAATCGCGAGTATTTTCTGGAATCAGGGGGTGAGCGCTACGAGTACATTCCCTGCCTGAACTCCGACGCCGACCACATTCACTTGATGCAAACCTTGGTGACCGAGCAAGCATCAGACTGGCTGACACATTTGACGCCACCGGATACGACGCTGACTCAATCGTTAGCGATGACAATGGGCGCCAAACAGTAAGATTTGGCGCTCAGTGGAGTCCAGCGGGTTCAATAAAAGTAATACTGTACGCGATCACAATACCCACCACAAAAGCCAGACTCAGCTTCAGTTTATCGTGACTGTGAAAGTGCACTTCTGGCATTAAATCACTCAATGCGATACAGATGAACGCGCCCGCTGCGAAGGCAAGAGTGCCTCCTAACCAAGCAGAACTCAATCCATCAAACGCGTTAAAGCCAAGGTAGAAGAGCACCGCACCGAGCGGACACATGAGCGCGAAACCCATATTAATCAGGTGCTGCTTCTGACGGCTTAAGCCCGCCGCACGCGTTAGCGTTGCAATAGAGATTGCATCTAGGGGTTTATGCAGAAAAATAGCAATGAACACCCCCAACCCGACCCACGCAGCATGTGTCGCACTGGTCTGAGCCGCCAACACGACAGCGGCAAGAGCAATGCCATCAACAATAGTATGCACACTCAAACCAAGTGCTATGCCTGCCCAGCTGAAATGACTCACGTGCTGCGACGTTTGCTGGGGTGCGTGTAAGTGGTCATGGTGGTCACAGTGCGCGTGGTCAGCTGCCACCGAAAAATCGTGCTGATGAAAGTGAAATAAGCGGAGCAGTAACAGCATCGAGACCAGACCAATCATGAGCCACCAGACAACATCATCGATAGAATACTGAGGGCCAAACTCACCCAAGGAATGCGGTAGCAAGTGATAGAAAGCAACGCCCAGCATCAGCCCCGAGACCGTGCTCATCGCCAGTTGGGTGCGGGTGTGTGTCATTGTAATCAACCGCGGTAGTAATCCACCGACATATGATCCAAGTGCGATCACGACGCTGTAAAACAACAGAGTATGCCAAGCTGTCATTGGGTGCGGGTCTCCACGGGGTCAAGCGATCCAATTTCGTGCGGCATTATCACACATCGCCATCTCTCTGTAAGCTCGGTATCATTGCGAGGTGCCATTTTTTAGGACCATCATGACAGCTTCACCCTTTCCATTAGACATCTTTGCGGGACGAATCGCCTATCAGCGTCTGCAAGAGCAGGGCTGGACGGCAGACCTCTTTGATTTGCTGCTAGGAGCATCAGGTGGCCCCAAATGGCTGGTGCTAAGCCAGCTTGATATTGCCCTGCACGACACTCTGTTAAGCCGACGTAGCTCGCCACTGACCGCGGTAGGATCATCGATCGGTTGTTGGCGCCATGCCTATCTTGCTCAGAGTGATCCGCAAGCCGCAATGGAAGCATTTCTGGATCCCTACTTACACCAAACATATGAGGGTAGACCAACCACTCGAGAAATCAGTGCAGTCACTCGATCGATGCTGTCCGATCTTTTAGGTCGCGAGGGGAAACAAGCTATTCTTGAAGAAACCAGGCTTCGAACCCGCATCGTGACCGCGCGAGCACCGGTTTCGGTGAATCCCAAACGCCCCTTGCGGGTGGCATCGCATATGGCGAGCGCGGCGATAGGTAATGCGGTGTCGCGCTCGGTTCTGCAGCGACATTTCCAGCGCGTGATATTCCACTCCGGATCGAAGCCGCAAGAGACGCTACCCATCACGGGGTTCAATACCGAATTTGTACCCTTAGAGGCGTCGTCTCTTGCTCCTGCTATTCACGCCAGCAGTTCTATTCCCGCTGTGCTCACGGGGGAATCTAACATTCATGGAGCACCATCCGGGCATTATTGGGACGGGGGCATCATTGATTACCACTTTGACCTAGGCAATTTTTGTGGGCCGGGTCTAATCCTTTACCCCCACTTTGCGACCGACCTCACACCGGGCTGGTTTGACAAACCATGGCGTCGGCGAAAGCATGATCCCAGAGGCATCGATCACTTGGTGTTAGTCGCACCAAACCGGCACTTTGTCAGCAAATTACCTCACGCCAAGATTCCCGACCGGAGCGATTTCAAACACTTCGACCCAGCCATGCGACAGCGCTACTGGAGTACCGTGGTTGAGCGAAGCGCGCAGCTGGCTGACGCCTGGCATCGCGTCGTAGCCGACCCGAATCCGGTTAGATTTGTGGAGCGACGGATCTAAAAAGGGTGTAGCAAAGGTGACGCTAGACTCGCACCAAGCGGGCTCATCTAAGGTGCGCCTGCAAGTAGTCTGTCATCTCTCGCTCAATCGTGCGCTTCAGCAAACTCAGGGCCAGACCCAGTCGCACCTCGATCACCAAATGATCCGAGGCCACTTGCAAAAATCCGCTCACGCCAGAACCCACCAAAACGATGCGATCCGGTAACCACTCCGACTCCACGCCATATCGCTCTTTGAGTTGAACTGCGAGGGTTCGCGCCGCCTGATCAATCTCATCGATAGCCATACTATGGGGGTGTGTTAGCCTTATCACTGCCACTCTAGTTGCGCCCCATCGCCAGATAATTACCACCCAAAACCAATACTGTGCCGATCGTAGCGTACAAGGTCCACTGATAACCCTCAAATAGCGCCGAGATAGTGAGTGCGACAATGGGTGTGAGAAGCGCTATGTAACTGGCCTTTGAGGGGCCGACCTCACCGATAAGGGTGACGTAAAACCAGAAAGCTGCCACAGACCCCACCAGGCTCAGATAGAGCAGAGATCCTAAATATGCCGCGCTCCAATCGACAGTAATGGGATAACCCATCACCAAACTGACAGCATACAGACTGGCGGCTCCGTACAGCATGCCCACCATGTTTGACTGCAATGGCGGGAGCCGTTCTCGCATATTGCGCGCTGCCACGATATTGCCAAGAGACGCAAGACAAGTCCCGATAAAACACAAAATCATCGCATTCAGTGATTCATCTTTAAGCGTAAAAGCCTGAATCTCCGGAGCAAATATCACCCCAATACCGACCATACCGACCAGCCCACTGAATCCGACATGCCAGCTTAACGGTAGCGCAAGAAATATTCTCCCTGCCAGCATATTCGTAATCACCATCATCGAAAACACCACCGAAACTAGACCCGAAGGTAGCGATGCTGTGCCGCTGTAGATAAAAATATAATTACCGCTAAACAGGAGTAAGCCCTGCAGGAATAAAAACTTCTGATGGCGCCGTGCAATGGGCCTAAATCGGCCTGATAAGACCAAACCTAAGAGCACTACCAGACCTGCGAGAGCGAATCGGTGAGCGATAGAGACAACCGGATTGACCACACCCAACTGCATTTCAATGGCGTACCAAGTCGACCCCCAAATCAGCACCGTTACCGCATATAGTATCGATCGACTCAGGGCTGTCATTGGCATCTCGGCGTGGCTCTGTACAAGGAAGGGAGGTAGTATAGAACATGTTTGTGTTGGCGCTTGAAAAAACTCACTGCAGCCCACACGATTCTCTTATTGATAACGGATTTCATGATGACCAAGACGCACCAAGATCACAGTCAACGCTTCATTTTCGGCAACGCCGATATTCGAGGCGAATACGTGACCCTCGACCAGAGCCTAACAGAGCTATTCAAACTCCATGCCTATGCGTCAGGCGTGAAAATGCTGCTAGGTGAAATGCTGTGTGCGTCCGCCTTGCTCACTGCCACTCTGAAATTCAAGGGCAAGTTAATTTTGCAGGCTCGTGGTTCAGGCCAAGTGCCGCTGATCATGGCAGAGAGCACACATGACCGTAAATTACGTGGCATTGCGCGCGGCGCAGAGCACGCCACCAGCACTGCATTCTGTGATTTATTGAGCCAGGGGCAGCTCACAATTACCGTCGATCCCGACCAAGGTCAGCGCTACCAGGGCATAGTCTCGCTCGAACAACATTCGCTCGCACATTCCTTAGATCGCTATTTTGAACAGTCTGAGCAATTGGGCACACGCTTTTGGCTGGCCTGCGATGGCGATCGCGCTGCGGGCTTGCTGCTGCAACAACTACCGGCAGAGATGACCAAGGAGCCAGCACTACGTGCCAATCAATGGGAGCATGTGACGGCATTAGCGGACACATTGAAGCCCGATGAATTGCTCACTTTAGACTCAGACAGCCTGCTCTATCGCTTGTTTCACCAAGAAGAAGTCCGGTTGTTCGATCAACTCCCCGTCTCGTTCGAGTGTTCTTGTTCACGCGAACGGAGCCACAATGCCGTTAGTGCGCTTCCACGCGAGGACATCGCCGAGCTGTTAGAGGCAACTGGTGAGATCACGGTCGATTGCGAGTTCTGTAATATGCAATATCGGTTCGATCGAACGCACCTTGATCCAGAGCAAACTATTTTACCCAAGCCAATGGCACACTGAGATCTCTTAGCGGGACCAAAATCGCGTTTGTTGTAGCGACAGGTTAATAAGCCAAAAGAGGACCTTTTTGATAAGACTTTTTTTCCAAAAGTCTCATTTGATCTGCCATAATACCGCCACCAGAAAATTGATATAGATGCCAGTAGAGCGTCATAACCTTTTCGACAGACACAGACAGGACTCAACATGAGCGAATCAAGCACGGCCGTAACCAAGTATTCAGATTTAACACCTGCACAACTCATCGAAGAAGCCTTAAAGCGTGGGGAGGGTGTGCTCTCTGATACTGGTGCCCTCCTCGTCACAACAGGACAGCGCACAGGACGTTCGCCAGCTGACCGCTTCATCGTTCGTGAACCCAGTACCGAAGATAGCATTGAATGGGGTAGCGTGAATCGCCCCTTTGATGCAGACAAGTTCGATGCCCTGTGGGACAGGGTAAAAGCGTACCTCGCCGAGCGCGACCGCTTCATCCAACACCTACACGTCGGTGAACACAAAGACCACTATATACCGGTCTGCGTAACTACCGAGACCGCCTGGCAGTCATTGTTCGGGCGTAACATGTTCATCCGCCCCAGCAGCTACAATGCGGGCAGTAAAGAAGAGTGGCAGATTCTAAATGTGGCCTCTTTCGAGTGTGACCCTGAGAGAGACGGCACGCATTCCGATGGCACGGTCATTATCAACTTTGGTCGGCGTAAAGTCCTACTCGCAGGAATGCGCTACGCGGGCGAAATGAAGAAAGCGATGTTCTCGGTACAAAACTTCTTATTGCCCGAAAAAGACGTCATGAGCATGCACTGTTCAGCCAACGTCGGCGAAGATGGCCAAACGACTCTATTCTTCGGGCTTTCCGGTACCGGAAAAACCACTTTGAGCGCAGACCCTGACCGCTACCTTATTGGCGACGACGAGCACGGCTGGGCCAAGGGTTCGGTCTTTAACCTAGAAGGCGGCTGCTACGCAAAAACCATCGACTTAAGCCAGCTTGACCGAGAACGGACGCTGCTGCTATCCACTTGAGCACGTTGAAAAGCGGGTCATAGAAAATGCGGCTGGCGAACCGAGCTGCGTCATATTCCTAACCTGCGATGTATCTGGCGTGCTACCGCCTATTTCGATCCTAAGCAAAGAAGCGGCAGCGTTCCATTTCTTGAGTGGCTACACCGCCCGCGTTGGCTCAACCGAAGTCGGTGCAGAAGCAGGGGTTCACCCCACATTCTCGACCTGCTTTGGCGCTCCTTTTATGCCGCGACCTGCAAGTGATTATGCCGATTTGTTGATGCGTCGTATTGAAGACTTTTCGAGTCAGGTCTACCTCATCAATACCGGCTGGACTGGCGGCTCTGGCGCACCTGGTGGCACCGGTTCACGATTCCCTATCCCCGTGACTCGTGCCGTCGTTGCAGCAGCTCAGAGCGGTGCCTTGAAGAACGCACCCACCTCGCACCTAGACATTCTCAACCTCGACTTCCCCACCGAAATACCGGGCGTCGATTCACGCTATGTCGATCCGAGAGCAAGTTGGGGTGATGACGCAGCCTACGACAAGCAAGCGCAGGCGCTGGCCAACTTATTCCAGAACAACATTACGAAGTTCGACGTTTCTGAGGCCATTATCGCTGCAGGCCCCAAAGGCAAGTAACCCAGTTTTTCTGTCGGAAGATCGCATCAAAACACCCTCTTAAGAGGGTGTTTTTTTATGCCAACTCGCCTTTCGAAGGCTTAAACATTTCTTTCACGGCATCGCCGACCTGCTCACCAAGCAAATATAAACAAGGGACCAAGATAAGCGTCACCCCTGTTGCAAACAGAACGCCAAATGCCAGCGAAGTCACCATGGGGATCAAGAATTGCGCTTGCACACTGGTTTCGGACATGATGGGTAGCAAGCCGATAAAGGTCGTGAGCGAGGTCAGAATAATGGGTCTAAATCGATCGCGAGCGCCCAGTACTAAGGCATCGTAAAGTGATGCGCCCGTGTTGCGCAGACTGTTGACTCGATCGATCAAGACCAAATTGTCGTTCACTACGACACCGGCGCAAGCAATAACGCCAAGTATCGAGAACATGCTCACCTGCCAATCCAGAATCAAATGCCCAAGGATGGCGCCCATGACACCAAACGGAACGGCAGTGAGAATAAGAAAGGGTTGCCAGTAGGATTTAAACGGAATCGCCATCAAGCCATAAATTACCAACAAGGCCAAACCCATGTAGGTGACCATTGCCGTCATGAATGCGGTCTCTTCCTCGAGCTCACCATCCAATGCCACTGATACGGAGGGATACTGTTGTTGCCAAACCGGTAAATACTCGTTGATCACGGAATCAACAATGGCACGTGGGCTCGACATTCCAGTGACCACATCTGCAGAGACCACCAAAATACGTTTTCTGTCGAGACGCTCAATCTTCTGGTAGCCAGGCTCAACCGACACCTCTGCCACAGTATCGAACGGCACCTCGGTACCTTCTGGCAACCGGATGCGGAGCTCGCCCAGATCATCGACCGACAAACGCTCCTCTTCGGGATAGCGCACCATGACCTTCACGTCTTCTTTGATTCTCGGGATTCTCTGTGCTTCCGCACCATAAAAGGCTTCTCTTACCTGTCTGGCTAGATCGCTGAGCGAGACCGACAAAGTTTCGGCTTGAGGTTTTAAATCGAGGACAATTTCGTCCCGAGGCGCCTCGAGCGAGTCGTTAATGTTGTAAACACCGGGATAGGTTTGAAGTAC
>CBFHJC010000030.1:0-18631 GCA_965656045.1 Aequoribacter sp. | reverse complement strand
TGTGGTGTCATCCAAAAATCCGAGCAAATGGTCTCATCGAGGCCCGGTAAAATAGTGTCGCCGAGGGCAGCTACGATTCGATCGCGTAGTCTTGGCCCCTCAATATCCCAATCGGTACCCGATTTAAGATTGGACACGGGGCACAGAACGTAAAAACTATCGCAGTTGGGTGGCGCAAAGCTGGGATCTGTTGCGGTGGGTCGGTGTAAATAAAGTGAAAAATCATCGGGTATCACGTGATGATCAAAAATATCTTCGAGTAATTCTTTATGCCGAGGACCGAGCCATATGGTGTGGTGCGCGATATCGGGATAGGGTTTTTGGGTACCGAAATACAGTACGTAAAGGCCCATCGAATATTGCGTAAGGCTGTCTGGGCGCCGAATTCTCTGCCGTTTTAAATGCGAGGGCAGCAGGGCTTTGTAGGCATGCGGCGCATCACCATTGAAAATGACGTTATCGGCGGTCAGGTGTTCCCCAGACGCAAGCACGACCCCCGTGGCCACCCCGTTTTCAATGGTGATCTGGTCAACATCGCAGCCAGTTCGAATCGTGATCTGCTCTTCTTCCATCAGCTTTGTGAGCGCATCCACCAGCGCGCCGGTACCACCCATACAGAAGTGGATGCCCCATTGACGCTCAAGATAGTGGATTAGGGTATAGATCGATGTTGTGGTGTAAGGGTTGCCGCCGACCAACAATGGGTGAACTGAAAAAACTTTGCGGAGATGCTCATCCTTAATGAAATGCGAAACCAAGCCAAACACAGTGCGGTAGCTTTGCAGGCGCAGCAGGGCCGGGACTTGCTTCAACATGGTGGAAAATTGGGTGAAAGGCTGGCTGGAAAGCTGCTCAAAGCCAACCGCGAAAATCTTTTTTGAGAGCGCGAGTAGCTTTTGGTAACCCGCAACGTCGGCTTTGTTGAACCGAGCGATCTCTTGCAGAGTGTGGTCAATATCACCGCGGTAAGTAAACGTGTTGCCATCGTTAAAATAAAATTCGTACCAAGTGTCGAGTGGCACAAGGGTCGCGTAGTCGTGCAACGATTTCTGGAACAGTTCAAACAGCTCCTCGAACATAAATGGCGCGGTAATCACTGTGGGCCCCGCATCGTGTTTGAAGCCATCGCGCTCGAACACTTGGGCTCTGCCACCGAGTGACTCCAACCGTTCCAAAAGCGTGACCTCGTGTCCTAGTGCTCTGCATCGTAAGGCCGTTGCTATACCACCAAAACCCGCACCTACCACGATGGTTTGCGTCACGCTATTACTCCTAAGATTGGAAGGTGAGCTGCTTTGCTTTGGTCAGCTCATAGGCAAGCCATTGTTGCAAGTCGCAAATGACTCGCTGAACTGCCGGTGCGAGGTGGCTGAGTTCAGCGCTCGCTTCATTATAGTGAAAACTGAGACGGCTCGACGTGCTCGCAAATGCCGAGGACTGTTTAATAAGGTGCCACCACTCTCGAGTTTCAACCGTATCCGCTATTAACTCGCCTGAACGGATTTTGTCTGCCCATAGTTCAAAGCGCGCCTTCTGCTGGATCGATAAATCTTCTTTAAAGCAGGCGATCACTGCATTGGGACGGCAATTGGCTAAATCAGAGCAGGGGCTTTGGGCGCCGTCGGTACCGTTAAAGTTGTTGAGATCGTTGATAATCTGGAAGCAAATTGCGGCATGTTCAAAGTAGGCTTGCGCGCGCGATGTATCAATTTGGAAGCCAGCGATGACGCTCGCTCCAAGTACCGGTAAGCTGAGTAGTGGTGCGGTTTTAGCCACGGCCAGTTGGTGATACGTTTCCCAGTCTGGATAGCCCGCTGTGCTGAATTCCCCGGCTTGCCCTCCCACCAGTGTCGCGATGGCGGTTGAAATGAGTGGGACGCAGCTCAGGCCAGCACGAGCCCCATACTCGTAAGCTTTGGCAAGGTAGTAGTCGCCCAGGCAAATTGCGACGGCTTCTCCGTACTGTCGGTAAACCGTTTTCTGGCCGCGACGGTGGGTGTCTCGATCACACAGGTCGTCGTGCACTAGAGATGCATTGTGTAAGAGTTCGACTGTGATAGCCCACTGCTCGGCCACATCTTGATCTACGCCAAACTCTTCGCACGCCTCAAGAGCGAGACATCCCCGCAACAATTTTCCGGACGCATTAAAGTGGGTCGCAGAAGCCTCTCGCAGGCTCGCGGGTGCGTCTTGGCTGACGCCGTTTAGTAAGTGCGCGATCAGCGCCCTCGGTTTGGCTTCGCTCTGTTCACGGCACGCCTTTTGGCTGTGTATCGCTGAGGTCATAATCCAACCTTTACTTATAGTTGTTTGGTGTTGGTATTGAGCATTACGCACATCTTACCGCGATAGGATCACTTTACCGAAAAAAAAGTAACACCGGTATCTCGATGCTGACTTTAATCGTGGGGCGTAACAAAAACGTTTTTTTATCATGCGCTTATTGATACAGTGACCATGGGCCGGATAATTTTTTTCAAAAAAGTGATCCGTTTCCATTCACGACACGCATATAGTGTGGTGATGTCGCACAGGCGGTACTGCGGGCGGCGACACAGTGGTATTTTATCTCGAGATAAGAACAATAGGAGAAAGACAATGTTAGGTACTAACATCAATGTGTGGCAGAAAGCAGGCATCGTGGGCCTGTTTACACTTGGTTCAAGCTCAGTATTCGCGAGTACTATGCTTCAGTCAGGTGATTTCGTAGGGTATTCTTTTTGGTTGATTTCAATGGCGCTAGCAGCGTCAACGATCTTCTTCCTGATGGAAGCGCTGCGAATGGGTGGCAAGTGGGCAACGAGCCTCACGGTTTCGGCACTTGTTACGTTCATAGCGGCATTCCATTACATGTACATGCGCGAAGTTTGGGTCAGTACTGGCACCTCGCCAACCGACTTCCGCTACATCGACTGGTTGTTGACTGTTCCATTACTCATGATCGAGTTCTATCTGATTCTAGCAGCGATTGCGAAGGTATCAGGTGGAATTTTCTGGCGTCTATTGATCGGTACATTGGTCATGTTGATCCCTGGATACATGGGAGAAGCAGGTTATCTTAACGTCACCGTCGGCTTCGTAATCGGTATGTTGGGATGGTTCTTCATTCTGTACGAAATCTTTGCCGGTGAAGCCAGCAAAGTGGCTGCCTCACAGGCAACCCCAGCAGTGCAGAAGTCCTACAACCTAATGAAGTGGACCGTTACTATTGGTTGGGCGATTTACCCAATCGGTTACTTCTTGGGCTATATGGCTGGCGGCACCGACCAGGGTACATTAAACATTGTGTACAACTTGGCAGACGTGCTGAACAAGATCGCATTCGGTCTGTTCATCTGGTACGCAGCGAACGAAGATACTTCAGCCAAAGCATAAAAGCTTAGCTGCAGTGAGAAAGCCGCCTAAGGGCGGCTTTTTTATTGGATCCCCCAAAGCAAGGACAGCAGTTTGTTTTTGGAGTCTGAGGTGACACGGGCCTCTAAACAGGGGTGCAATCTTCGGTATTTTTAAGAAAATACGCAAAAAAAGCGCAGTTTTTGCAAGAAAAGCACTCGCCGAATTAGAAATTCCTGTAAACTCACGCGCAAATTTTAGATTGATTTTCTTTAACACCACTAACTCAATGAGTAGAGCAATGACAGATCTATCTTTGTATCGAAATATCGGAATTTTTGCGCACGTAGACGCAGGTAAAACCACGACTACAGAGCGTATTCTTAAGCTAACCGGAAAAATCCACAGGACCGGCGAAGTGCACGACGGTGCGGCCACCACGGATTTTATGGAGCAGGAACAAGAGCGCGGCATTACCATTCAATCGGCCGCTACGACTTGTTTTTGGAACGACCATCGATTGAACATTATCGACACTCCCGGACACGTTGATTTTACCGTAGAAGTGTATCGTTCATTGAAAGTGCTCGATGGTGGTGTTGGTGTCTTTTGTGGATCTGGCGGTGTCGAACCTCAATCTGAGACTAACTGGCGCTACGCGAACGAGTCACGTGTTGCTCGTTTAATTTTCGTCAACAAATTGGACCGTATGGGCGCCGATTTTTATCGGGTCGTTGACCAAGTGCGTGATGTCTTAGATGCGCAGCCGCTTGTCATGACCTTGCCAATCGGTACCGAGGAAAACTTTGTTGGTGTGGTCGATGTTCTCACCAAGCGAGCGTTCATTTGGGATGATACTGGCTTGCCAGAGAACTTTGAAATTACCGATGTGCCCGCAGATATGGTCGATGATGTCGATGCCTATCACGAGCAACTTATCGAGACGGCAGTAGAGCAAGACGATGATCTGATGATGGCATATATGGAGGGTGAAACTCCCTCTATCGAAGATATCAAGCGATGTATTCGCAACGGAACACGCAAACTTGATTTCTTCCCAACATACTGTGGATCTGCCTTCAAGAACAAAGGCATTCAGTTGGTGTTAGACGCTGTTGTTGATTACTTGCCAAGCCCCACAGAAGTCGACCCTCAGCCTCTGACCGATGAAGAAGGAAACCCGACCGGCGCCTTTGCGACAGTATCTGTCGATGAGCCTTTCCGAGCGCTGGCATTCAAGATTATGGATGACCGTTTCGGAGCACTGACATTCGTTCGAGTATACTCAGGCAAAATGAAAAAAGGCGATTCGATCATGAACGCTGCCACCGGAAAGACTGAGCGTGTGGGTCGAATGGTGGAAATGCACGCGAATGAGCGCAATGAAATAGATAGCGTTCAAGCAGGCGACATTTTTGCCTGTATCGGTATGAAATCAGTCCAGACCGGTCACACACTGTGTGATCCGGATCATCATTGTACGTTAGAGGCAATGGTATTCCCTGACCCCGTTATTTCGATTGCTGTAGCGCCGAAAGATAAGGGCGGTTCAGAGAAAATGGGTATCGCGATTGGCAAGATGATTGCCGAAGATCCCTCTTTCCGAGTTGAGACTGACGAAGACTCGGGAGAAACGATTTTGAAAGGTATGGGTGAGCTCCACCTAGACATCAAGATCGATATTCTGAAGCGGACTTATGGTGTCGAACTCGAAGTGGGTCAGCCTCAAGTGGCTTATCGTGAGACGATCACCCAGGCGGTTGATGACAGCTATACCCATAAGAAGCAGTCGGGTGGATCGGGTCAGTACGGTAAAATCGATTATAAGATTCGCCCTGGCGAGGTTGGTTCAGGCTTTACCTTTAAGTCGAGTGTTGTGGGCGGTAACGTACCAAAAGAGTTTTTCCCCGCGATCGAAAAAGGTTTCGCGGGCATGATGGAGACCGGCCCTCTGGCTGCGTTCCCAGTGCTAGATGTTGAGGTCGAGCTCTATGATGGCGGCTATCACGCCGTTGACTCGTCCGCTATCGCGTTTGAGCTTGCAGCTCGAGGTGCTTATCGCCAGTCGATGTCCAAAGCGGGTCCGCAACTGATTGAGCCGATCATGAAAGTAGATGTGTTCACCCCAGAGGACCACGTTGGTGACGTTATCGGCGACTTGAACCGTCGTCGCGGCATGATCAAAGATCAAATGCCAAGTTCAACAGGCGTCCGGGTGAAAGCGGATATTCCCCTGTCTGAAATGTTTGGTTACATCGGTCACCTGCGAACCATGACCTCGGGTCGTGGCCAGTTCTCGATGGAATTCTCGCATTACATGCCATGTCCAGCAGCGGTTTCGGCTAAGGTCATCGAAGAAGCTAAAGCTCGAAAAGCGGCAAAAGAAAAGTAAGTTGTCACGATATGAAGAACCCAGCTTTGGCTGGGTTTTTTTTGCCTTAGATTTTATCATGCGCCCGACAAGTTCTAGAGAGTGCCTGCTCTAGCGTCATTGCTGTTCTGAGGCTTGAGCACCAATGAGCCACAGCATGATCGACACGAACGAGATGCGGCTCGGGCCCTAGAATCCCAAGTCTTCTTGGGTCACTTGCACATTGATTTCTTCGTCATCAACTTGCGCGTTAATAAGGATCGGTTGGCAGCAAACAAAACAATCTTCTGTGTAGGTTTGAGACTCCGAGGGATCGATGAGTAAGGTGATTTCCTCCCAACAGTAAGGACAGGTAACAAGTTCCTCGTATAACAGTGACATGGCTTGATCCTTCGTAATCGTTGCGTCTGGGAATGATTTGGTTGGCTATTATGACAGAGACGCCTCAGTTTGATTGCATGTGTTAATATAAGCCGTTTCTCTAACCATCCCAAAACCTACAGAATATTGGATCCTCTATGTCAGAGTCGCTCGATGTCATCAAACAGCTCAACCAGGATGTACCGCAGTTCATTAAGTTACTTGGGGGGCGGGTGACCGCTGTCGATTACGACAACTTGGTTTGTACTTTCGAATTTAATATTGGCCGGGAATACTGCCATTCAATAGATGTCGTTCAGGGCGGTTTTGTGACCGCAATGTTGGATGCAGCGATGTCACATGCCATTTTTGCGGTGGATCAAACGGTGGTTGGCGTATCTTCACTTGAGATCAAAACCAGTTTTCTCGAGGCTACGCGAGCAGGTAAGCTGACGGTGACAGGAAAAGTGATTAAAGCGGCTTATAAAACGGCGTTTTTCGAGGGTCATATTACCAACAGCGATGGTCTTTTAACTGCGACGGCCAGTTCGGTTGCTAAGTTAGTCCGGAATCGTCAGTAAGTCCTTACCCGCAGTCCTTATACTGCTGCTCGCACTCGGTTCACCATGTCGAGTGCGGGTGATGAATTGAGCGCTGCGCCCGATTGTACCAGTCTGTTATAAACCTTAATGGACGCAGGCCTGTGCTTATGAGCCTGTACTCAATATAAGGCGACCGGGTTGATCATGGCTTGGACGGTGCCTTGTATTCGAGGCTGGCCCAGTACAAACATGAACTCTTTGACATCATCACGCACCAGAGCGCCTGTGTTCATCGTTTCGAGGATGTAAATACCGTGATCTTTTAGGAGTGTCACGTGCCCATAAAAGACTTTGTCGCCGGGCTTGGGCGGAATGGCTTCGAGACCCCAGGTGTCGGCACCGACAGCCATGGGCTTGAGCGACGCCACATAGGCAGCCCCTTCGTTGCTGAGCCCTGGTTCTGTTGAACCCCATGCCATCGGGTCACTGGTTAGCATGCCATCAGTCCACCCAGTGTGGAATAGCACGATATCCCCCTCGTTGACAGTCACACCCTGGGCGGCCATTGCCGCCTTTATTTCGACCTCGCCAAAATGGGCACCTGCAGCCAGGGTATCAGTACCAAAATGTTTGGCCATGTCGACAATGACAGCTCGAGCCACAAGTGGTGGAACAGCATGGGTTCCGAGTTTGGTAAGCCCATTAAGCGCAGAGATTTCTTTTTCGTTTAAACAATTGTAGTAGTAGCCGTCTTCACCCATATGCCCCAGCCCATCTAACTGTGAGCCGATACCAATCCAAGTTTGTAATAGGTCGTCGTTGTAGTTCCCTTGGTACCCGAACTCGGCCAGTTTTTGTCCGCCCTGCTGGTTAGGTTGTACGACCTGTAAGTTGAGCGAGCGAGGTGGGAAGGCCGGTGTATTCGGGCCAATCACAATCCCGAGCGGCACGCTTTTGCCTTGTTTGATCAACGATACCGCTTTCAAAGTACGTTCAGTGCTAACCCAATTGGCAGCGCCGATTTGATCGTCAGCTCCCCACGATGACGGGGTACACTCTGTAGCCTGTGCAGCTGAGGGCAGGACTATGAATAGACAAATTGTTGCGATGAGGGATTTAGAGATCATTGTGTCATCCTCTTTTTATGGGCAGTTTGGTGCGGCGGCTTAGGCGTGACCGTTCGTCGCCGACCTCGCAGTGTCCAAAAAGTATACGCGGTGACCAGCGATGTGAATAGGTGCGTAACTCGTGAGAGGTGGGCAGGGCGCTACAGAACTCGCATGGCCGAAAGTCGCGCGGCCAAGACTCGGGTGCAGCGATTGAAACGGGTCACCACCAAAGGTCATCGCTTTAGGTGACATCGATTGTGAGATATTCGCTGGGTGTGGGTGTGGGTGTGGGTGTGGGTGTGGCCGTAAGGCTCGGCAAGCGAGTTATGTGCTTTGCCATCAGCCCAAGTCCTTCGACTGGCGCCTGCGCGGCGGCGCGCCCCATCCAATGAAAAGGGTGACCGATGCCCGCTTTGCGGAAGTCCTGGCTTTGCTAAATCAGGTGATACAGTTAGTGTGACGCAGCTGCAGTAAGCGCCAGATCAAAGCACACGGTATTAGTGAGATCGCAGATACTCTCGAATCGATTTTTCATGGAATATGCCTGAGGGACCTTTGCTAAGGAACAGGTGCGGTTCGACCCAGCATCTAATCCTTTTGAGGCAAAGTGTGATCTATGTTTTCGGTATGAAGTGCAACCTGTGTGTCCGGTATACACCTTGGAGAGGTTGGTAGCTACGGGTGGACTTGAACCACCGACCCCAGCATTATGAATGCTGTGCTCTAACCAGCTGAGCTACGTAGCCACAAAAGGCGCGCTGCACACTTTGAGAGAAACAGTCAGCGCGTTTTTTAGAGCGCGAATAGTGCTGATTTTTGAGGGTTGTGTCAAGCGTTCCGCGGGTGTTTTCCACTGACTTTTTAGCAATGTCAGCCTACAATGCATGCTCTTGCCTGATAGGAAATGTCCCATGTCCTTGCTACAGTTTTCTGAATTCGAGAGTCGGTTTGCTAGGTTGCGAGCGAATAAGATTTTCGAGCTGTCTGTTATCGCGATCATTATTATTTCTGCGGTAATCATTGGTGCTAAGACGTATGCTTTGCCAGACTGGGCTGAACCGCTCATTATCGGTTTAGATTGGGCGATAACCATTTTCTTTCTTTTCGAAATCACCATCCGTTTCCTTGGCGAACCGAGGAAACGAGATTTCTTTAAAAGCGGCTGGAATATTTTTGATTCACTGATCGTCGCGGTGAGCTTGATTCCGATACAGGATTCAGAGCTTGCGCTGATTGGTCGTCTGGTGCGTATCTTCCGGGTATTGCGAATGGTGTCAATTATCCCAGAACTCAGAACTCTGCTAACGTCACTTCTCAACGCCTTACCGCAGCTGGGTTATGTCGCATTAATGATGTTTATTATTTTTTACATCTACGCTGCGATCGGCACCACCTTTTTTGCCACCATTAACCCCGACTTATGGGGTGATATTGCGATCAGCTTACTGACTTTATTCCGCGTCATGACGTTCGAAGATTGGACTGATGTCATGTACGAGACCATGGCCATATACCCACTGAGCTGGGTTTATTACCTAAGCTTCATTTTTCTCTCGGCATTTGCGTTCCTTAATATGATTATCGGCATTGTGGTCAATGTGCTTGAAACTGAGCACAAAAAATTGGCGGCGATCGAAGCGGCGGAAGCGGGTGAGCCTTCGATGTTTGACTTGCAGAGAGATATTCACGAGTTGAAGCGGCTGTTAGAGGCGGCGGGAATCGAGCGTCAGCCACCAAAGGCTTCGCAGGAGCACCATGAGACGCCCTGAGAAGGCACTCGAGTGCGATCTATGTGGTTGCACAAGGCCATTGACGTTTCACCACCTGATCCCACGTAAGGTTCATAGGCGAGCCGCATTCAAAAAGAACTATTCCAAAGAACAGCTCAATCACGGTCTTCAAGTCTGTGTTTTGTGCCACCGTGGCATTCACCGTTTGCACGATGAGATGACCTTAGGGAAGCGGCTTAATACGCGAGAGAGCCTGCTGCAAGACGAAGCAGTGGCTCGTCACGTTCATTGGAGTGCAAAACAGAAGCGATGATCTTGGAGCAGTGCCTTAGACATTGAATCGGAAATGGACCACGTCACCGTCTTTCACGATATATTCCTTCCCTTCAAGACGCCATTTTCCAGCCTCTTTGGCGCCTGCTTCACCTTTATAGTGAATGAAGTCGTCGTAACCGATGACTTCAGCGCGGATGAATCCTTTTTGAAAGTCGGTGTGAATAACACCGGCTGCCTCTGGGGCGGTCGCTCCCACTTTTACCGTCCATGCTCTGACTTCTTTCACGCCCGCGGTAAAGTAAGTCTGCAGTCCGAGGAGCTGATATCCCGCTCTAATAACTCGATCTAGGCCTGGCTCCTCCATTCCCAGATCTTCTAGGAACTCAGCCCGCTCCTCATCCTCTAATTCCGCGATTTCGGACTCTAGCTTGTTGCATATCACCACAACGATGGCGTTCTCTGCTTCTGCGATGTCGCGCACGGTTGTAACGAAGTCATTACCCTCTACGCCGGCCTCATCGACATTGGCGATATACATGGTGGGTTTCACGGTGAGCAGGTGGAGTGTTTTGACCAGTTCTTGCTGCTGCTCATTCAATGATAAGGAACGTACGGGTTTTGCTTCATTGAGATGCGGGAGTAACACGTCTTCTAGCAGTGCTTTCATGGCTATCGCGTCTTTGTCGCCACCTTTGGCAGTGCGAATCACCTTTTGGAGCTGTTTTTCACAACTATCTAGATCGGCAAGGGCAAGCTCTGTATTGATCACTTCAATATCTGAGGCGGGATTCACGGTATTGGCAACGTGGATCACGTTGTCGTCCGAGAAGCAGCGCACGACGTGCGCAATCGCATCGGTCTCACGAATGTTGGCCAGAAATTGATTGCCAAGTCCTTCGCCTTTAGAGGCACCGGCCACCAGACCTGCAATATCAACAAATTCCATGGTGGTTGGTACTTCACGCTCGGGTTTCACCAGCGCCGAGATCTCGGATTGCCGAGGGTCAGGTACGGGAACAATGCCCGAGTTGGGCTCGATGGTGCAAAAAGGAAAGTTCTCGGCATCGATGCCCGCTTTGGTTAGCGCATTAAACAATGTCGATTTGCCAACGTTTGGAAGGCCGACAATACCGCATTTGAAACCCATGGGATGTATCCTTATTGATGAGCTGCTGTAAAGCTATGTAACTGAGTCATAGCTTTAATCATATCGCCTGAAAATACTAGGCTTAGCGTTGCTAGAGCTTCGTTTATTGCCGCATCGATGGCGTGTTTATCGGTTTGATCTGGTTTGCCTAAGACGTACGAACTTACCGCCTTAGCATTACCTGGGTGCCCAATACCAACACGCAAACGCATGAAATCTCGGCGGTTGCCCAGTGCGGGAATGATATCGCGGAGCCCGTTATGGCCGCCGTGACCGCCATCCAGCTTGAAACGTGCTGTCCCCGGCGCTAGATCGAGTTCGTCATGCGCCACTAAGATATCAGTGGGCTCAATCTTATAAAATTGTGCTGCTGCGGCGACGGATTGACCGCTACGATTCATAAATGTTGTGGGTTGTAGCAACAAAATTGCTTCGCCCTTGACGTTGATTTTAGCCGTCATGCCGAAGCATTTGGTATCTGGTCGCCATAGGCCTTGATGACGCAATGCGAGTTGCTGGACAAACCAAGCCCCGGCATTGTGCCGGGTTTGGTCGTATTCACTGCCTGGGTTCCCCAGGCCAGCAATGAGTCGGATGGCCATGGTTGTGCCGGCTATCGGTGCTTATTCGTCGCTGCTGGCTTCGTCAGATTCGGGCTCGTCCACGCTCGCACTGGCACCTTTAGGTGCTTGTACTGACGCTACGGCCAAGTCGTGATCATCGCCGAGACTCAAGGCTACTGAGGTGACTTTGGCGGGCAGAGTCAAGTCAGACAGGTGAACAATAGTGCCCACGTCAACGTCGGCCATGTCCACTTCAATGAATTCAGGAATGTCAGCAGGTAAGCACAATATTTCGATATCGGTTAATTGGTGCTGAATCATACCGCCGCCAATTTTGACACCCTTGCAGGTCTCTTCATTCACAAAGTGGAGTGGGACGTTCACTTTGATGGCCTCGTTCGCCACAACTCGCAAAAAGTCGAGGTGCACCACAGCATTTTTGGCGGGATGGCGTTGCAAGTCTTTGAGTACGACTTTTTCTTTGTGATCACCGAAGTTAAGGGTCAGGATATGGCTGTAATAAGCCTCATCTTCAAGTGCCTTCTCGATATCTTTTGAGATTACAGAGATACTCACGGGGTCTTTATGTCCGCCGTATACAACACCTGGTACGAGTTTCTCGAGACGACGTAGGCGGCGGCTCGCACCTTTCCCTACATCGGCTCGTGCCGATACTGCTATTTCAAATTGATCAGACATGGTCTGTTCTCCTTTGTAAACTCTTACGTCATCTGCGACCGATTTCGCAAGAGGGCTTTGAATGCGCTATTACTCGAATAGCGCGCTAATGGATTCTTCGTTGCTGACTCTTCGCATCGATTCTGCGAGCAGGTCTGCGATCGTCAATTGACGTATTTTATTGAGCGCTCGAGCCTGCTCAGAGAGTGGAATGGTGTCGGTGACGACCAGTTCATCTAACTGAGAGTTTTTCAGGTTATCAATCGCGTTGCCAGACAGTACCGCGTGCGTGCAGTAGGCAACCACCTTGAGGGCGCCGCGCTCTTTTAGCGCATCAGCTGCTTTACAAAGTGTGCCGGCCGTGTCGACCATATCGTCGACCAAAATACAGGTGCGACCTTCGACATTACCAATCAAATTCATGACTTGAGCTTCATTTGCTTGAGGCCTGCGCTTGTCGATAATGGCCAGATCCGCGTCGCCGAGTTGCTTGGCAATGGCTCTGGCTCGCACAACGCCGCCTATATCAGGTGATACCACAATCAGATCGGTATATTGAGAAGCGACGATGTCTGCGTTGAGGACAGGTGAGCCGTAGATGTTATCCACGGGGCAGGCAAAGAAGCCTTGGATCTGTTCGGCGTGCAAATCAACGGTTAACACGCGATCTACACCCACGTTAACAATCATATCGGCTACGACTTTTGCAGATATGGGGACTCTGGCAGATCGAACCCGGCGATCTTGGCGAGCGTAGCCGAAGTAGGGCACTACAGCGGTGATTCGAGAGGCTGACCCACGTCGGAGTGCGTCGATCATCACAACCAGTTCCATCAGGTTATCGTTGGTTGGTGCACAGGTGGGTTGAACGATGAAGACGTCTTTGCCGCGCACGTTTTCGTTGATCTCGACCGATATCTCGCCGTCACTGAAGCTGCTTACAACAGCGTTTCCCAAGGATAAATACAGGCGGCTCGCTACTTTGCGGGCAAGATCATGGTTCGCGTTTCCCGCAAAAACCATCATTCTGGTGGACACGGTGCTTCCCCTACGTACTAGATTGACGATGCTATGGTCGCCTCAAATAATGGCTGGGGTGGGAGGATTCGAACCTCCGAATGCCGGGATCAAAACCCGGTGCCTTGCCGCTTGGCGACACCCCAGTAACTTGTTTATTCCATTGCAGCCAGCGCGGGCGACTGGTTTACGCCCTGCACCACATACGTCTGACTGTCCGCAGGCATTTTGCTCGCTATGTTAACTGCATGTGCCGGTGATTGACACTGCAAAAAAACACAGCTGCCTGTGCCGGTAAGGCGGGGACGTCCATGCGGCGCGAGAGCTTCGAACACTTCTTGCACTGCTGGGTATCGCCCCAGAACGACTGCCTCGCAGTCATTCCGATATCGCCCCTCGAAAAAGGTCGCTATTGTGATGGCGGGCGTGTCTCGTGTCAATTCTTCTGCCTGAAAAATTTCCCGTGTCGCGATAGACACGGGGGGCTTTACGATCAGGTAATCCCAGTGCGGCAAAGTGACCGGAGTGAGCTGTTCACCAATCCCTTCGGCCCAGGCGCTATGCCCCTCAAGAAACACGGGCACGTCAGCGCCCAGAGTTCGGCCCATCGCCATCAGGTCAGTCATGTGGAGGTTGATCTGCCAAAGCTCATTTAGAGCGAGCAGAGTGGTTGCAGCGTTAGAGCTGCCACCGCCGAGTCCTGCTCCGGTGGGGATCCTTTTCTGCAGTGAAATGTCGACGCCGCATTGATGCGCTCGGCTCTGTTGCTGGAGTAAAACGGCGGCTCGATAGGCTAAGTTATCCTCAGTCGTGACTGAGGGGTCGTTGCAGTCGACTGTTATCTGACCACTGTGATTCGGGCTAAAAGTCATCTCATCGCCCCAATTCAATAGCTGAAAGAGTGTTTGCAAGTTGTGATAGCCATCTTGACGTCGGCCGATGACATGCAAAAACAAGTTGAGCTTGGCGGGTGATAGATATCGTCGCATCATAAAGCTTCAGTAGCGCTTAGCGGACGCCAGCTGGTGATGAGTATCTTGATTCGATACTCATCGCCATGTGAAAGCATCAGTGCTTTAGGAATTTTGCGATCATTCAAGGTCTGCCACTGGCTGATATCTGCTTGCCAGCCCGTTAGCGTCGCGCTCGGCTCACTGATGTTGCCCATGAGCCAGTGGGGCAGATAGGCGATGGGTAGAGGTAGATCGGATAGCATAGTGACGCGACCATCAATGATGGGATAGGAGCGCTCATCTTGATCGGAAGACGAGACGGTGCACTCGGTTTTAGTGCACCGAGCGCGTGTCTGTGAGGTGCCAAATGGTCCGCTGACGACAAGTTCGAAAAATGCAGGGGTGGCGCTAAAGGTGGCGTAGCCTGTTCCCTTGTTATCGGGTGCATTCATGGCAACCTTTGCAGTCATACGCCACCCATCGGACACAGGTTTTTGGATGGCATGATCAGGTTGATGAGAGCAAGATGCGAGCAGAAGGAGCCCGATCAATACAATCGTTAACTGCCATGAACGAGTCATTGTGGCGATAGCAAACTGGGCTTCAAGCGCTCAATCGTCGCAATCAGTGTGGCATGGTCTGGCGCCACTACGATGGCCTCTTGCCAAATAGCGATAGCTTCATCAACTCGATTCATGGCGATCAGTACTTCACCCAAATGAGCCGCGATCTCGGGGTCCGGTAAGAGGCGATAGGCCTTATCGAGGTAGTAATAAGCGCGCTCAAACTCGCCGAGCTTGAATAATACCCACCCCAACGAGTCCATGATCGCGGGCTCATCAGGCGCTAACTCGAACGCCCGTTCGATCAGTGCTCGACCCTCTTCCAATCGATCTGTTTGATCCGCAAGGGTATAGCCGAGTGCATTAAGAACGGTCGCGTTGTTGGGGCTTAAAGCGAGGATTGTACTGAGATCTCGTTCCAGCTGATCTAAGTCTCCTAGGCTTTGTGCGGTCATTGCGCGGGCGTAGCGCAGAGATTCGGAGTTAGGATACAAACCTAAGGCCTGATTAAGCAGTTCTAATGTGCTTTGGTGCTGCTGCGCGGTACTCAAGGCCTGAGCCTCTAGCGCAAACAGTTGCTCAGCACGCCGCGGGTGTAGCTCTCTTTGATTTGCAAAGTGCTGATGCAGCGATCGATATTGCTGGGACTGCAAGAACAGTGCGGCAACTCTGCGATTGGCTACTAAAAAGTAGGCGCTGTCTCCCACTGCGCGGTAATGCTCGATCGCCGCCTGAGATGCGCCTGCTTCTTGCTCGAGTTCACCTAGATTGTAGTGGACTTCATCGGCTGGACAGCCCAATTGCAGACACTGTCGCAAGTAAGCTTTGGCGGCTAAAGCATCGCCCATCTCTTTGTTGATTAGAGCCAGCGCCATAACATAATCGCCTTGCTCAGGATGCGATGCAGACAGGCGCTCGTATTGAGTTCGTGCTTCGTTCAAGTCGACACTTGCGAGCAACTGAGCGTAGTGTCGACGCAGTATTTCGTTGCTCTCACGCTTCGACACGGCTTCGCCAAGTGCCCGCAAGGGCTCAGGATACCCGAGATTGAGCTGCATTCTTGCCTGCAGCATGATCGCTTGCAGGTTCTCTGGATCGTCGTCCAAGATTTGGTCAAGCAGAGCCAATGCACGCTGTTCTTCAGTATCCTCGGCTGCAATAAGGGCGCGAGCAAAAATTAGAGCAGTCGGCGCTTCCTCTTCGAGTTGCTCATCAATACTCAGTTTGAGGGTGTGTTTTTCCTCTTCGCTGAGCTGTGAATAGGCGCGTGCGAGCATACCAAAATCGACAGGTGCGCCCTCTTCAAAGGCAGAAAAGAAATAGTTAAATGCTGCAGTCCCTGCACCTCGCCGGAGCGCCAGCACACCAGCCAGTCGTCCCGCTTCGGGGTTGTCAGGTTCTTGTGTTAACCACAGCTGCACCAGTGTTGTAACAGCGTTCTCATCTCCTAAAAACTGTGCAATACGCGCCGCGCGTGCGGATACGTTGACATCATTAACTTGCTCTGCCAAGCGTTGATATAAGTCGAGCGCTTCTCGATATCGACCCTGCCGGAGTGCGAATTCGGCGACTAAGAAGTCAAATAAGAGTGCGTCAGGTATTGGGACTTCTTCGGTGGTGATGGCTTCGATCTGACTGGCGGAAGGGTCTGATTCAGAGAGTACCTGGGATGCGGGCGGAGGTGTTGTAATCGGAGCAATGGTGGGGGTGGCGCACCCAACCAGACCCGAAGCAACCAGCGTAGCGAATAAAAACGCTCTCATGCAATGCCCTTCATTAGTAGTAATCAAGAATGATGACACAATCATACTGCAATCCCTAGTATCGAGGCTACGCTCGACGCTGAATCCGAGCGTTCTGACGAATCTGTGATAGACTTGCGCGTCTTTAATTTACGCGTTTGAGTGGCCGGAATGCCCTTACTGTTGATTGGCCTCAACCACAACTCTGCAGAGGTATCGATTCGCGAAACGGTGGCTTTTGCGCCCGAATCTGTACCCAGTGCTTTGCGGGAGTTACAGGCGATGACGTCTGCCGAGGTGAGCATCCTTTCGACCTGTAATCGAACCGAAGTGGTCCTCGCGGCACCTGATCATAGTCCGCTAGATGAGCAGCTTGTGGTGGCGTGGTTGCACCGCTATCACGGCCTTGATGCGAACCAACTGGAACCTCACCTATACTACTATCGTGAGCAGGACGTTGTAGCTCACCTGATGGCAGTCGCGTCGGGACTTGATTCATTAGTCCTAGGCGAGCCTCAAATTCTAGGGCAACTGAAATCTGCGGTGTCTGTGGCGCGGGATGCAGGTTCCATTGACTCAATCTTGATGCGTCTTTATCAGCGAGTGTTCGCCGCTGCGAAGCGAGTGCGAACGGAGACCGCCATTGGCGAGAACCCTGTTTCGGTGGCCTATGCGGCGGTCGATTTGGCGGGTCGAATCTACGAATCGCTGTCTTCGCTGCAGGTGCTTTTAGTGGGTGCCGGAGATACGATAGCGCTGGTCGGTAGTCATCTTAAAAGCGCGGGCGCTCAAAAAATTACGATCGCGAATCGAAGCTTAGAAAGAGGTCATGCCCTGGCAGAAAGTCTGCAGGCGAGCGCGTGTTTGCTGTCAGATTTACCCGATATTTTGCCCTCGATTGATATCGTGGTGTCGTCGACTGCGAGTCAGCTTCCTATCTTGGGCAAGGGCTTGATTGAGACGGCGCTGCGCAAAAGAAGGCACAAGCCAATGCTACTGATCGATATTGCGGTACCGCGTGATGTCGAGGCCGAGGTTGCAGAGCTTGAAGATGTTTATTTGTACACTGTTGACGACCTGCGCGGCATTGTTGATCAGAACAAAGCGCAACGAGAGCAAGAGGCAGAGCGAGCACACGCGATCTTGCGGCAAGAAGTGGCGGCCTACGAGCGTTTGGTTCGCGCTGATGCCTCAACCGAGCTGATTCGGTGCTATCGCGAACAGGCGCATGAACTGGCTCAAGCTGAGCTCGATCGAGCCAAGAAAGAGCTGGCGGCAGGACGCGACCCTGAGCAGGTCATCGAAATGATGACACGGGCGCTCACAAATAAGCTGTTGCACGCGCCAAGCCGAGGGCTGAAAAGTCTCGCAGAGGACGATCCGGCGCAGTTAGAACTGGCAAAACGATTACTCGATTTGCCCTAGAGTGTAGTGACCAACAAGGAGTGCGGCAAGCCGCGACTATGAAAGCATCGTTAGTGCAAAAACTAGAGGGATTGGTAGAACGACACGAAGAGGTGTCCGCTCTACTCAGCGATTCTGAGACGATCAATGACCAAAACCGATTTCGAGAGCTGTCCCGCGAGTACTCAGAGCTAGAAGAAATTGTGGCGACTTATAAGCGCTTTTGTCAGGCGCAGGATGATGCCGAATCGGCGGAACTGATGCTGGCTGACGAGGATCCAGAGATGCGTGAGCTTGGCCAAGAAGAATTGGCCTCGGCAAAGGCGACCCTTGAAGGGCTTGAAGTTGAGTTGCAAACACTACTCTTACCCCGTGATCCCAAAGATTCGGCCAACATATTTTTAGAAATAAGAGCGGGCACGGGTGGTGATGAGGCCGCTATTTTTTCGGGTGATCTATTCAGAATGTATTCACGCTACGCTGAGCGCATGGGCTGGCGGCTCGAGGTCCTCTCAGAACGATCTGGCGAGCACGGGGGCTATAAAGAGATCATCGCTCGAGTCGAGGGCAAGGATGTTTACGCTCAGCTCAAGTTCGAGTCAGGCGCTCATCGAGTTCAGCGTGTCCCAGATACCGAATCCCAAGGGCGAATTCACACCTCCGCTTGCACCGTCGCTGTCATGGCTGAAGCGCAAGAGATGGACGCTATCGAGATTAACAAGGCAGATATCCGCGTTGATACTTTTCGAGCTTCAGGTGCTGGAGGTCAGCACGTCAATAAAACCGACTCCGCTATTCGTATTACACACTTGCCCTCCGGTATTGTGGTGGAATGTCAGGACG
>CBFHJC010000029.1:0-18747 GCA_965656045.1 Aequoribacter sp. | reverse complement strand
CGCGCAAAGCGCTGTTTGGTACAACGTCACTTTCCCGGACTAACCACCGCCCAAACAGCATCTTTTGGATTAACCGCTCGCCTTTATAAAACTGGTGGAACGCAATTGCGAGTAAATGTAATACGATAAACCCTTGCAGCAACAACCAGCTCCACTCGTGTATCGCACTCGCCCACGCCACCGTGGCATCCGTCACAAACACCACCAAGGGCCCCTCTAGAAATAGATCATCGGTATTAAACAGACCCGACACACTCTGTACCAAGAGGAGTGACAGCAAGACCAGAACTGACAGAGCGCCTAAGGGATTGTGCCCAAGATACGGCCCTGTAGCTCCCCTGACGTAGTCAATAACCGTTCTTGGCGACGGCACAAAATGCTTGAATTGGGCGTAGTGTGAGCCTTTGAAGCCCCAATAAATGCGCCACAGAACAAGCATCAACAGACAGTATCCCGACACTGCATGCCAGTCCATTCGCGCATTTTCAGCGGTCCACCAACTAAATAGAATTAGAACGGGATAGCACCAGTGTGACAAACGCTGCAGCAAATCCCAGATTGGGTAAAGGGCCTGAGTCATAAGCGCTACCCAATCAGGTCAAGCCTTGGAATCTCGGGTGACAAATCGGCCACCAGGGTACGGACGATGCCTGCTCGAATCTCGGTGCGATGGCGCGGACCAGCAACCTCAGCGTCCCATGACTCATAACCCGCGTCTCCAGGATACAGCGCAGCAAAACCATCACTAAGCGCGACGCCGTGAGGCTCAACCACAACCGGGGTAGCAACTCTAACCGCAGCCAGCGCTTGGTCGACAGTGCTGAACTTTTCGAGCGCTTGTAGAGTCATATAGGTCGGTGGCAACATCGGCAACTCGCCAGCGTGGTGCTGCGCAAAAACCTCTTGTAACGACAGCCAACGTGCCTCATGAATCTCGCCATCATCAATGCTGACAGTGGAATGATCGGTGAGCGCTGCAACAAAAAGCCATGTCGAAAAACGGCGCGGTTCACCCTCGGGCGTGGTCCAGTGACTCACCTGATACAGCTGATCTTCTTGCACCAACAGACCGCACTCTTCCTGAGCTTCTCGACAAGCTGCAATTCTTGCGGCACGCTCTAGGTCGCCTTCGCCCTGGTCAAGATCGGCTGGATCGACTGCGCCACCGGGAAAAACCCAGGCACCGCCGGCGAAGGCTAATGCTTTGTTACGGCGTAACAACAGGGTCTCGATGCCCGACTCACCGCCGCGAATGAGCGCCACAGTCGCAGCGGGCTTGATCGGCAAGGCTTGACCGTCAGTCATCGCCGAGCAGCTCCATCAAAGCGATCACCGTGGCCTCTACGCCCAATGTTACCGAACTCGCCGGATCGATTTTAAAGAGCGCCGAATGATGCGATGGTACCGGTGGCCCACCCGCAGCAGCCGCATCGAAGGCAGCTTGCGGAGTACCACCCACGCCAAAATAGGTACTTGGAATATAAGGTGTCTCGGTAAAGAAACCGAAGTCTTCGGCACCCATACCCAAACGCTTTTCTTCATGAAATACAGCGGAGCCTAATGCCTCGCTCCACGCTTCTCGGAGTCGGATAGTCAAAGGGGCATCGTTGGTCGTGGGTGGCACACTCTCGTTGCTGACGGTGACGACGGGCAGCTTATCTTCGGGCAACCCTGCCACTCGCCCCATGTTTTCAGCAATGCGCTCTATACCGCGCAAGAGGAGTGCTCGGCTCGTTGGATCCTCGCTTCGCACAGTCAGCTGAAGATGGGCTGAATCTGAAATGATATTGTGCTTGGTACCTGCATGGAATGAGCCAACAGTCACTACGCCGGGCTCTCTTGGTGGCAATTCCCGACTGACCAAGGTTTGCAGAGCCAGCACGATCTGAGATCCCAAGACCACTGGGTCGATACCCGCATGAGGGCTTGCACCGTGGGCGCCCACGCCGGTAATGGCGATATCAACAGTATCAGCACCGGAATACATCGCGCTGGTACTGACCACCAGCTTTCCACTCGGTATTTGTGCCGAGACATGAAACGCCATCCCGTAATCGGGCGTCCCAAACTGGTCCCAAAGATTGTCTTCCATCATCATTTTGGCGCCGATGATACGCTCTTCCGCCGGCTGTCCAATAAGCATTAAGGTACCCTGCCAGCGGTCTTTATGACTCGCCATGTAGCGCGCGGTACCCACCAAACTGGTGATATGTACATCGTGACCACAGGCGTGCATAACCGGTACTTCCTGACCATTCTGCGCCACCTGCGTCGCCACCGAGGCGTACTCTAAACCACTTTTTTCGAGCACCGGTAACCCGTCCATATCCGCTCTGACCATTACCGTAGGGCCATCACCATTACGCAGAATCGCGACAACACCCGTACCAGCGATTCCCTCTGTGACCGTAAATCCCGCATCACGTAACTCTTGGGCAAGTCGTTTCGCGGTTTCAAACTCCAATAACGAGAGCTCAGGGTTCTTATGGAAGTGAATAAACAGGGGCTCAAGGTGATTCTGGTAATCGGCCTTAACAGCGTCCGACAGACCTACACCGTTCTGAGCGGTCGCGGTGCTTGTCAAAGACAGAGACAAGGCTAGCCCTGCAACGGCCTGCTTAAGTTTGGGTTGAATCATGGTGATTATCCTTGTGCTAATTGTTATGAGTAATAAGCTGATACTGATCGTTCAGAATCTGAATAATTTCAGCTCTGGGATCATAGATGTCGGCGAGTGGGACACCCGTAATTTGCTCGGCAATATCCCGATAGGTGGCACTCACAGACATCATTGCATCATGCGGGAGTTTAAAAGCACGCGCGAGCGCGTTACGCTCAGCCATTCTCTGCTTGTTTAACAGCACGTCTGGATCTGGCACCGAGTGCAGCAACAGCTGTCTAAATTGTTCTTTCGAGCGCTCAACGACTCGCCCTTCGCGGTACGCGTGCACGTCCCAAATTCGCGAAGAATCGGGCGTTCCAACTTCATCCATGTAAATAAGTTCTGGGGCGCCTGCCGCGTCCTGGGCGTAGCCAAACTCGAATTTGGTATCCACGAAAATTTGATCGACCTGCTCTAAGGCGTTTTCGATCACCTCAAAACCCTGCTTGAGGAGCGACTCATAGCGTTCAATATGGGATTCACAGGCAAAACCAAATCGCTGCCAATTCATCCGTAACTGCTGCCGTGATACGTTAACGTCATCGGCCTCCGGCAAACCCTCGATACCGCGGAGTATTCCTTTCGTCGATGGCGTCACCAGTAAATCCGTCAGACGTTGGTTTTGATGAAGCCCCTCGGGCAACTCGATACCGCAGAACTCTCGCTCTCCGGCATCGTATGCGCGCCAGAGAGATCCCGTAATATAACGTCTTGCAATCGCCTCGATTAAGATCGGTTGCGCGCGTTGCACGATCCAGACCAATGGATGAGGCATATCGAGAATATGACTGCGAGCCAAGCCCGCCTCTTTGAAACGTTCAAACCAGTGGCTTGAGATGGCATTTAAAGCAGCACCTTTGCTGGGCACTCCGAGCAAACCGCCCTCGCCTTCCCAGAGACATTCAAAAGCGGAGATACGGTCGCTGATAACCATCACGGCAAGCGCTGTATCGGGCGCCACGGGGTAGCCCTTTGCTGCGATTAACCGCGCGCTATCCTCCGCGCTCAACCAGTAGACCGATCGTACCTTTCCGCTGTGCACCGGCTGTTGTGTTCGGATTGGCAGGTTATCAGCCACAGCCATCACTTGAGGGCTCGAGACCATTTGGATTCTCTCTAAAACCGCGAAGCCTTCTACTATAACGGCTGGTTTACAAGGTCGCCACAAAAACGACACCTTATCGTTTTTACCGATTGACCTTGTTACACTTCGCTGTCAGCCACCCCGGATTTCAGACCATGCGTCGCACCTCTAAATCGATTTTCTTCACTTTGTCTCTGGCCGTTATCTCACTCCCAAGCGGGGCTTCAGACTCCCCGACACTCGAGGAAGTGTTCGTAACCGCCACCCGATTCGAATCAGCGATCGCCGAGCTCAACATGGCCGCCTACCAAGTCAATAGTGATGCACTCGAGACAACCGCAGCTGTGCACTTCAATGAAATAGGCCCGAGAGTACCCAACGTCTGGATTAGTCGAGGCAACGGCCAAGAGAGCCTTGTGAGTGTCCGCTCACCTGTCCTGACGGGTTCCGGGGGTTGTGGATCGGTACTCATGGCTCAAAACGGGGTGAGTCTGCGAGCACCGGGGTTTTGTAATGTGAATCAACTGTTCGATGCGCACCTTGAGTTCGCCGACCGATTAGAAATGATCACCGGGCCAACGCCGGCAACCTATGGCGCCAATGGACTACACGGCATGATTAATCTGATCACTCCGTCGAGATCAACCACCAGCAAAAACAAGATTGAGCTCGAAACTGGTCCGAATGCGTTCTGGCGTTTAAACACGCGCAGCGGTTTCTCTACCTCAGGCGCTGATTGGGCGCTCGGGGTCACTGGAGTGAGTGACGGCGGGTTCAAACAGAATGCGGGCTACGATCAGCACAAACTAAGCATCACGCGACACGCGACTACACACCAAACTGATCATGCGACTTTTATGTCGTTTACCCAGCTCAATCAGGAAACTGCGGGCTATATTCAGGGTGACGATGTCTACCGGATCAAATCTCTTAAACGGATCAATCCGAATCCCGAAGCATTCCGAGATGCAAGCTCGCTGCACTTCTCACATACCATCAGCCAAAGCAGAGACACCTCTGGTTGGTCAGTCACTGGTTTTGCACGACACAATAGCATGCGCTTTTTGCAACATTTCTTGCCCTGGCAGGCGATCGAGAAAACGGGACATAGCAGTATCGGCCTACAAACCGCTTGGCGGACTGCACTCCTAACTGGAGAGCTCCAGCTGGGCTTTGACACTCAGTTCACCAAAGGTGATTTACAAGAGAATCAGCCGCTACCCTTTAGCCCCAATCAACCTCAAGGCGCGCACTATGACTACACGGTAGCCGCTGACACCAGTGCGCTATTCGTCCTCTTTAACCAACCCTTAGGTGAGTCAGTCAGTTGGTCTATGGGTGTGCGAACAGAAACAACTGGCTATGACTACGACAATCGACTCAGCAACGGAAGCGCCTGTGCCCCGACCGCTTCGGCGTGCAGATTCTATCGGCCTTCTGATACTACCGACCGTTTTTCGGATATCAACGCGCACACTGGCCTCGTCTGGCAGTTGCAACCGGAACAGGCGCTGCGGCTCAATGTTGCACGCGGCTTTAGACCACCCGAGACTGGTGAGCTGTATCGTCTTCAGAACGGGCAAGCACAAGCAACGCTCGACTCAGAAGCGATGCAAAGTGTCGAAATTGGCTATCGAGCAGAACAGAAGCACTGGACACTTGATGCCACAGTCTATGACATGGATAAAACCGATGTCATTTTTCAAGACGCTAATCGCTTTTATGTCACCGGCGCGAAGACCTCTCACAAAGGCGCAGAGCTCCTGTTAGCGAGCCGCTCCAACAGCCCCTGGCGAGCGTCGTTATCACTCGCGTACGCCGAGCACCGCTACGCCAATAATCCCGGTTATCTCGGTGTCAACCAAAGCATTCAGGGTAATACTATAGATACCGCGCCACGATGGTTGGCAGGGGCCCATCTGGGCTATAGCGCGCCGCGATGGGCCACCGAGCTCGAGTTGGTGTATCAAGATGAGTACGCGACTGAACCAACCAATCAGACTACCTACCCAGGGCACACTTTGATCAATCTCAGGGCCTCTTGGACACTCTCGCCGCAATGGCAAATCGGATTGCGAGTCATGAATTTGACAGATACAGACTATGCCGAGCGGGCGGACTATGGATTCGGTCAAGAGCGTTACTTCGTTGGGGAGCCACGTAGTCTGTTCTGGACGCTTCGGTATAGCCCTGAAAGCTAGCTCATTGATTGGATACCAACCGCTTCACGAATCTTACGCATCAGAGGCGACGCGTAGCTGCGTGCTCTGGCTGCGCCCTCGCACAGGGTTGCCTCGATCGCTTCTGGATGCTCGAGCAACTCATTGTAACGAGCTCGCGCCGGACTTAAGTGATCGTTGATCAATTCAAAAAGCCGCTTTTTGGCCTCACCCCAAGCAATGCCCTGTTCAAACTCGTTGCGCATACTTTCGGTTTCAGAGGGCGTCGCAAACGCCTGCCAAATCTGGAACACGGCAGACGAATCGGGATCTTTAGGCTCGCCTGGCTCGAGTAGATTGGTCTGAATTTTGTTAATCAGCTTCTTTAAGGTCTTCTCGTTATCGAATAAGGGGATCGTGTTACCGTAGCTTTTGCTCATCTTGCGACCATCGAGTCCCTGTAAAATCGACGTATTCTGATCAACCACGGCCTCGGGAAGCACCAGTAACTCGCCATAATGATGGTTAAACCGGCTTGCAATATCCCGCGCCATTTCAATGTGTTGAATTTGATCGCGACCCACTGGGACATGCGTCGCCTGAAACATAAGAATATCTGCAGACATCAGCAGCGGATAACTAAATAGGCCCATCGTAATACCAAGATCTTGATCGGCCCCGCGCGCCTCGTTATCTGCGACTGCTGCTTTGTAGGCATGAGCCCGATTCATGAGTCCTTTCGCCGCCGAGCAAGACAGAACCCAACACAGTTCCATAATTTCCGGGACATCAGACTGCCGATAAAAGACCGTCCGGCTTGGATCGAGCCCCAACGCAAGCCACGTCGCAGCGATTTCTCTTGAAGACTGACGTACACGCGCAGGATCTTGGCATTTAATCAGTGCATGGTAATCAGCGAGGAACAAAAATGACTCCGTATCTGCACGAGTAGAAGCCTCAATGCAGGGCGCGATGGCACCGACGTAATTGCCCAAATGAGGTGTTCCAGTGGTGGTAATGCCGGTCAATACCCGCTGTGGTGTCGCCATAATTCGTTAACCTTGTGGCAGAGCTTGATGATGAGAAAAATAATACTGCAAGACCGTTGCCAGAGACTCAATGTCTTTCGTGCCGGCCAACTCTCGAATCGAGTGCATAGCAAAGGTGGGCACACCAATATCGAGCGTCTGCACGCCTATTTCGCCTGCTGTTATTGGTCCTATTGTGCTACCACAGGCCATATCACTGCGCACTACGAAGGACTGGACAGGCACCTCGCAACGCTGCGCCAGATCTTTAAAATAGCCGCTGGTGATTGAATTGGTCGCATAGCGCTGATTGGAATTAAGTTTGATGACAGGTCCATGATTCAGGAGCGGGCCATGATTGTCATCATGCCGGTCAGCGAAGTTCGGGTGGATACCATGAGCGTTATCACAAGAGATCATGATCGATCGCTGCAAGAGCTCATTCAGTGCCGCTCGGTCGGGCTCTATTTGGGCCAAAAGCTGAGCCAGCATGGGGCCACTCGCACCCACCGCCGAAACACTCCCAACTTCTTCATGATCATTACATACCATCACCGCAGTGCAATCACCGCTTGATTCGATCAAGGCACGCATACCAAGATAGCAAGAAAGAAGATTATCAAGCCGAGCAGACGCCAGAAACTCGCCGTGCCAGCCCACCACACTTGGCCCCTGGGTGTCATAGAAACACAGTTCGTAATCAAGGACTTGATCAACCTCGACACCTTGCTCGACCAGTTCCAATTGTAGGGCGCTTCGGATCGACCAATCGCTCATGTTTTGGCCCAGTAACGGCACGATGTCAGTTTGCGGATTGATACTGCGACTGCGATTGGCTTCTCGGTCTAAGTGAATTGCGAGACTGGGAATGATCGCTATGGCACGCTTGAAGTCTACCAGCGCCGATCCAACGCTGCCCTGGCGTTGATAACTCACTCGCCCCGCGAGCGACAAATCGCGGTCAAACCAGGGATTTAGCAGCGCTCCTCCATAAACTTCAACGCCCAGCTGAGCATAACCTTGACTGCTTTTTTCAGGCTTCGGCTTCACCATCAAGGTCGGGCTATCCGTGTGCGCGCCGGCTAGCGCAATACCGCGCGCCTGCCAGCCCTCTGGCCCAACCACCAGCGCCATAATGGTACTGCCATTACCAACGCGATAATACTTGCCGCCAGGGAGCACCGGCTGCGAATAATCAAGCGCTTGAAAACCCGCGGCCTGCAGCTGCGCCTTAAGTGCTTCAACCGCGTGGAAAGGCGTTACAGCACGCTTCAAAAAATCAATCAGGCCTTCAGTCACCGCTACCATAGCTACTCCGTTGTCTTATCGTTAAGGTCGTGGCGCATTTGCAATCGTTTCAGCAAGCTCGAGGTATCCCAGCGCCCGCCGCCCATGGCTTGCACATCTGCGTAATAGTGATCAACTAGCTCTGTCAATGGTATCTCGATCGCGCTTGCCGCGGCGACTGATTTCACCAAACCTAAATCTTTTCTCATCCAATCAACGGCAAAGCCGTGTTCGTAGTGTCCGGCCAACATACTCACAGACCTATTTTCCATCTGCCACGACTGCGCAGCACCCTGCCGAATTACCTCGATGACAGCCTCGGTATCGAGCCCGACGTTCTCAGAAAAGTTCAGGGCCTCGGAGAGTCCCTGAACAACACCGGCAATACAAATCTGATTGACCATTTTCGCTAACTGGCCACTTCCGGCAGGCCCGAGCAGACGAACGCACTTGGCATAACTGAGGAGGACATGTTCGACCTGAGCGAAGGTCTCAGCATCGCCACCGCACATAATGGTCAGGGCGCCCTTCTCTGCGCCCACTTGACCACCTGATACCGGCGCATCGACAAAGCCGATATCGCCAATTTGTGCTTCTGCAAAGAGTTCTCGAGCCAAGTCAGCACTTGCTGTGGTGTGATCCACAAGCACACTGCCAGGCTGCATCACTCTGAGGACACCAGCCTCCCCAAGAGTCATCGCTCTGACATCATCATCGTTACCAACACACAAACACACCACGTCGGAGCCAAGCGCCGCCTCTTGTGGGCTATTGGCCACGGTTCCTCGAAATTGATCCTGCCAGCGCAGTGCGGTCGTTGCGGTGCGGTTGTACACGCTCACCTCAAAACCCTTTGACTGGAGATGTCCCGCCATGGGGAAACCCATAACACCCAGCCCAATAAACCCAATTTTCATAACAGAGCGCCTTTTAAACCAGTGTTAACAACAAAAGCATGCCGAGGATAAGCCGGTACCACATGAAAGGTCGCAAGCCTACTCGATCGAGAATTCGCAGAAATACGGTAATGCAGCTGTATGCCGTGATCCCAGCAAGGGCTGCAGATGTCAGTAGAAGCGACCAGTCAACCGCACTTTCTTGGGCGACAAGATCAATTGTCTTCAAGACCCCAGCACCAAAAATAACCGGAATAGACATCAAGAACGAGGTCTTTGCAGCGGACTGATAGCTCATGCCAAGGAGCAGAGCCGCGGTAAGTGTGATTCCTGAACGCGATACACCAGGAATCAAAGCGAGACTCTGAGCAAGCCCAAGAGCGAGGGCCATAGACCAGAACCCCAGCATCCATCGCTCGACCTGACGCACCCTTAAATCGGCGACACCCAGCAGCAAACCAAAAATAAGGGTGGTTCCTGCAATCACCGCGACTGACCTTAGCTGGTCTTCAATGAAGTCACCACTAGATGCGCCAACCAGTACTGCAGGTACAGTCGCGACCACCAGAAAACCGAACCAACGTGAATCATCATTGACCGTACCCGAGCGAATAGACTGTACGGTACCTTTCGCAAGCAGCATGAGATCTTGACGGTAATAAATGAGCACCGCGAGGAGCGTTCCCAGATGCACTGCCACGTCGAAGGCAAGCCCTTGATCGGGCCAACCCAGCAACTGAGAAGGCAGCACCAAATGAGCAGACGATGAAATTGGCAAAAATTCCGTCAGCCCTTGGATTAAGGCCAAGATCCACCAGATATTGTCCCCCTGTATCATTGACGCTGCTCGGCGAGTGTTTTCCAACCAATGGTCTCTTGACCATACAGCGGATCGACACTTAACGCGTCAACCACCTCGCCTCTGGCGAGCCGTGCTTCGATTAGGGGATAGGCCAGTTCAATCGCGGGCGTCACGAAACAAGCGCGCCCTAATTGGCAACCGAGCGGATGCTCTCTTATGGCGTTATTACCAATAATCAGCGTTTGGGGCGTTTGATGCAGCTCCAGCAGACGTTCACCCGTATCGACTGACAAAGGCGACAACTGCGATGGCGGCTCGAGCAAGAGGCCTCGATCAGAGTCAAACCCATGGTCTGACTCGTACTTAACCCAAAAGTATTCACCGACTTTCGATTCAACCACCAGAATGATGGTTTTGACATCTCGCTCAGCTGACAACAAACCCAGTGACTCTGCACGCAATAACAGCAGCTCAAATGTGGTAAGCAGTACCACTGGCAGCCCCTTAGCATATGCAATTCCTTGAATCACACTGGCACCAACCCTCGCTCCAGTGTAAGACCCTGGTCCTCGGTTTAGTGCCACGGCCTCTAATTGCGTCTGAGCGAGACCGCCAGAAGGTGCCAGAATCCCGGCAATGAGTTGCATGAGGTCTCGACTATTGCGAGCCTCTGGATCACTGTGCACAATGGCGTAGGCGTCGGATGTCCCCAGCGTCACCGTTGCGCTGCGAGTAGCGGTATCTAAGCTTAGTATTGGATGCATGCGATAATTATGTCACACAACACGAATCGAGACGACGTCTTGAAAGATAAACCTACCCTTCAAAATGTGACCGGTATCGTGCTGGCTGGAGGGCAATCTCGGCGAATGCATGGGATCGATAAAGGCCTGCTACTGATCGATCAGCAACCAATGGCACTGCGAGTGATCAACTCACTCCGTCATCAAACCACCAAACAATTGGTCGTCTGCCAATCGCGCCAGCGCGCACACTACGCCAAACTCTGTGACCATGTGCTGACCGATCAACAATTTGCTGGATCCGGACCATTAGCGGGGCTTCTGGCGGCACGTGATCACCTAACTACACCCTACTTTGCCGTCGCAGCGTGCGATCTGCCTCAACTCTCTGACTATTGGGTAAGCACTCTACTGACACCCCTTCTCGCTACAGGAGCGACTCTCGCAGTTGCGCACACCGAAGGTACGCAAAGAAATGCCTTACTGGGCGTTGGTCATCGGTCGACGCTTGAGGGTCTTGAGGCCTTGATTGGCCGTGGGCATCTTCGATGGCACGATTGGATTACGGCACAATCCAAGGTGATCCGCATCCTCTTACCCGATCATGAACTACTGAATGTCAATCGATCTAGTGATCTGGTATCGAAAGACCTATCGGTTTAGCGGTTTAGCGGTTTAGCGGTTTAGCGGTTTAGCGGTTTAGCAATAACTAACTTTACATATACGCCATAACTTATTGATTACCATGCCTTTGAGGCATCAACATCGCTGGCCTTAACGTCAACCCAAATCGCTTCATCTTGATCCGTGACCCGCTTCCACAAGAGCGCTCGAGTCTTTAACTGATCCATAATAAAGCGTGCCGCATCGAACGCAGCAGCGCGATGTAAAGCACTCACGCTCACCACCACGATCGTATCGCCTGCCGACATGCTACCCACACGGTGCACTACGCTGACCCATGCCAACTCCCAGCGGCGATGCGCATCCGCCACAATCTCATTCAGAGACGCTTCTGTGAGCCCCGCATAGTACTGCAGGTGGAGCTGAGTTAAGCGTCCAGACTTCAGGTGGTGATCATACTCGCGAACATGCCCCGAGAATAAACAGATCGCGCCAACCGCCCCACTCTGAGCAAGTGTGAGTTGATAAACGCTTTCCGCCGTGAGCGCCTTGTCTGTGATCGCGGTATGAGCCCGAGCAGGAACCTGCATCTAACCTCCCGTGACGGGTGGCAACAGCGCAACCCGATCGCCCGGATAGACCCATGCCGTGCGCTCGACCAAGGCATCGTTAATCGCGACTTTAAAATGCTCAGACTGCATAACCTGACGCAGCTCGAGGGCCGATTCAGCAAGCTCGTCTAACAAGGCGCCGAGCTCGCAACCCTGGCTCTCTATCTGCCATACCGTGCCAACTTCAGCACTTAGTGGAGACAGACGACCGAACCAGATTAAACTAACGGTCTGCATGCCAATCACCCGATTTACCACCCGACTTCGAGATCAACTCGATTTTGAAAGTGATGCCCTTATCAAGTCCTTTACACATATCATAAATCGTCAGTGCTGCTACACTCGCGCCTGTGAGTGCCTCCATTTCTACACCGGTGACGCCTGTAGTGCCCACAGAGCACCTTACCGCCAGGTCTGAGCCCTGCCAGACAAAGTCGACACCGACAGAACTCAATGCGAGGGGGTGGCAGAGCGGTATGAGATCGCTGCACCTCTTGGCCGCCTGTATTCCCGCAATGCGGGCGGTAGCGAATACATCTCCTTTCGGCACAGTCGAATCGCGCAGGGCTTGCTCTACGCGCTCTGGTAATTGCATTAACGCTTGCGCCACTGCTTTACGCTGCGAAGATGCCTTACCCGCAACGTCGACCATGGTAGCGCGACCAAAGGCATCGAGATGGGTTAACTCGGACATACAGCTTCTCCTAACCGTCGGTGGACTGACCGCAAACAGGACAGTCTACCCGGCAACTTACTGAAATACTCATTTGATTCAAAGACCAGGTATCGAAGCACACCAGAGCCTCTCCAAAATCACCAAGCAAAGCGCGAATCACCTGCACTGCGCCTAAGACCCCGATAGCCCCTACACTGGGGCTCAATACACCGAGGCGTTCACAGCCTTCATCTTGATCGCTCAGCTCGGGCAACCAACAGCCCAAGCAGGCCGCATCAGTGTGCCACCCTCTGGCCATAAACAAACGACCTTCCGTGCCAATCGCAGAGAGGTATAGCAAAGGAACATGGTGTTGTACCGAATGTCGGTTTAGGGCGTGCGCCACTGTCACTGAGTCGGTCGCATCCACCAGAATATCGAATTGACCCAAGGTGTCGATGAGATCTTCGATACGACCGTCACACCCTCGAATCTCCGCGTCCGGAGACTGCAGGGATAGCTTTTCTGCCGCTACAGTGACTTTAGAACGTCCCAAATCGGCTTCAGTGAACAAGACCTGTCGTGGGAGATTGTGAACTTCAACCTGATCGTAATCGACTAAGGTAAGATGCCCCACCCCGCTGCTCGCCAGATAAAGCGCCAAGGGATTCCCTATCCCGCCCATACCCACGACCAGCACTTTGGCTTCGAGCAGCTTTTGTTGACCGATCAAATCGACTTGTGGGACCAGCAACTGGCGACTAAAGCGAAACAGCTGCTGATCCGTTAACACGCCTCACCCTCGGCTAGTTAGCAAGCCGCTAAGGCTTCACTGATTCTGATTTTGATGGCTTCGAGGTCACCAACACCCTCGATTCTATGATACTTCGGCGCATCAGAACCTGTCATAGACTGATAAAAACCGACAAGTGGCGCGGTCTGCTGGTGATACACAGACAAACGTTTGCGAACCGTTTCTTCTCGATCATCATCCCGTTGCACAAGGGCCTCTCCGGTCAGATCATCGCAGCCTTCTCGGGCCGGCGGGTTATGAATCACGTGGTAAATGCGGCCTGATGCTGGATGCACTCTGCGTCCGCTCAGACGAGAGACGATCTCGTCATCAGCCACGGCGATTTCGAGCACATGATCAATCGTAACGCCAGCATTGACTAGAGCCTCCGCCTGCGGAATCGTGCGAGGAAAACCGTCAAACAAGAATCCTTTTGCACAGTCAGGCGCCTGTATTCGCTCTTGCACAAGTCCAATAATAATTTCATCGGAGACCAATGCACCGGCATCCATTACCGCTTTAGCCTTTAACCCAAGCTCGGTACCTGCCTTCACTGCGGCACGCAACATATCACCGGTGGAAATCTGAACCACTCCAAACTGCTCGCAAATAAACTGAGCTTGGGTCCCTTTGCCTGCTCCGGGAGCACCTAACAAAATGATTCTCATAGAAATCCTTGTTTACTGAAGATGCCGACTCACAAGGGAGCGGCAAATACTGTTTAGCCAGACGCGCTAAGATACACAGCCGCCTCAAAGACTACAACCCTAGCTATTGCTTATATCAATTATGCCCGCGAGAAAGCTCGCTCTCTGCCTGTACTTGTTGTTTCGCAGCCGACCAGAGCGCATCGCGCTGCTCGTCAGTGAGCGCCACTGGGCTCAATCCCTGTTGTTCAGCCAATGCAGTATAGGCGCGGACCCGCGCCTCGAATCGCTGATTGGCAGCTCGCTGTACTTGTTCCGCGTCGAGCTTCAGATGTCGGGCTAGATTCACACAGCAGAACATCAGATCACCCAGCTCATGCGCTATATCGGCGTGTTTTTCAGGGCTGTCCAGAGCCATTTCAAACTCACATAATTCCTGCTTTAGACTACTGAGCACGGGCGCTAACGCAGACCAATCTAAACCGATTGTACTCGCTCGTTTCTGCAATTTTTGAGCACGCGTGAGAGCCGGCAAACTCACCGGAACATCGTCGAGCACATGCATTTGTAGCTTCGTTTCCCGCTCAGCTTGCTTTATTGATTCCCATTGATCCATAACCGCTTCAGTAGCGAAATGGTGCCTTTGAACAGCCCTCAAGTGACCACCAGTGAAGACATGAGGGTGGCGCCTGATCAGCTTCGATACCAACCCATGAACCACCTCACTGAGATCAAAGTGAGCTTGTTCCTGCGCCAACTGGGCATAAAACACAACCTGAAATAAGACATCACCCAGTTCATCACGCATGGCGTCGACGTCACCTGATTCGATGGTTGCAACAAGCTCGTAAACCTCTTCAAGCGTGTGCGGCACAATGCTGTCTGCCGTTTGCTGCAGATCCCACGGGCAGCCTGTCTCTGGGTCACGCAGTCGCGTCATCAAATAGCGCAGATCCTCCCAGGTATAAAATGACTCAGACATGGCTGATATCCTGTGGAATACGTTCCGCCGAAATCACGTTAGGTAATCGCTGTATTTGTTCTAACGCAATATCGAGTACTGCCAAACTTGGCACTTCTAAGAATAAATTCAAAGTCGCCATTTGGGTTCGTCGATCGGTTTGCGTATTGACTGCAATCAGGTTCGCACCTTCTGCGCCCAACTGGTCGGTGACATCTCTCAACAGCCCACGACGGTCGTAGGCGCGGACCTCGATGGTGACCTCTAAACCAGCAATCTGTCCTGCCTCCCAACGGATTTCCACAACGCGGTCGGACGCCATTTCAACGAGTTTAAGCCAGCGTTGACAGTCGATACGATGCACCGATACGCCTCGTGTGCGGGTCACAAACCCACCCACTCGATCAGTTTCTAGAGGATTACAACAGCCCGCACGATGAATCCGACCCCGGTGACCAGCCCAGCCTACAAACTGAGAATCAAGAGTTCCCTGATCTTTCTGGACCGAGCTGGTCAGCCGCGCCGCTGAGCTCGGTCCAATCATCGTTTGAGCAACGCCTACGACCCCTTGAGCTGAGAGTTCGCCAGAGCCAACCGCGGCATAAAGATCGTCAACACTGGCGCATTGGACCTTGCTCGCTAGTCGAGTGTAATCGAGAGCGGTCATCGCCAAGCGCTTAAATGCTTTGTCTAATAGGGCTCTGCCACTGGCGATGTTCTCATCTCGGGTTCGCTGCCTGAACCAGTTAAGCACTTGTGATCGAGCCCGACTGGATACCATCCAGCGCGCGCCTTGTCGCAACCAATCGCGCTTGGGAGAGGCCTCGTCGCCCACAATGATTTGGACTCTGTCACCAGTTTCGAGAGGCGTTGTGAGTGGTACAAGACTACCATTGACTCGAGCACCTCGACATCGATGACCAATTTCGGAGTGCACGTGATAGGCAAAATCGATCGGAGTCGCACCTCGCATTAAATTAATAATGTCGCCTTTAGGAGTGAATACAAACACCCGATCATAATCTGTCCCGAATTGCAGGGTTTCTTTGAACGCATCCTGATCGCCCGTCTCATCTTGCAGCGCTAAAGCGTGTCTAAGCCACTCTAACTTTTCGTCATACGCTGACGCTTTCCGATGTTTATCGTTTTGCTTGTAACGCCAATGCGCACAAACGCCCAATTCTGCCTCATCGTGCATTTCGTGGGTTCTGACTTGGACTTCGAGTACTTTACCCTCTGGCCCCACGACCGCTGTATGCAATGAACGGTAGCCATTGGGCTTGGGGTTAGCGATGTAGTCATCGAACTCGTTGGGTATGGTTTTCCAGAGGCCATGGATCACGCCCAGCGTGGTATAGCAGTCAGTGGGATTGGGCACCAGTATGCGGATTGCCCTCACGTCATGAACCTGCGAAAAACCGATTCCCTTACGCTGCATTTTTCGCCAAATACTAAAAATATGCTTGGCGCGACCAGAGGTTTGAGCCTCAACACCGGCTTTACTTAAAGCTGTCGAGACCTGCTGCGATACACGTTCAACATAGCGATCCCGCTCGACCCTTTTGCCATCTAAGAGACGCGCAATACGCTGATAAACACCGGGCGATTCGTAGCGAAAAGAGAGATCTTCGAGCTCCCATTTTAACTGGCCGATACCGAGCCTATGAGCCAGTGGCACGTACAGCCCAGCAGCCTCTTTAGCAATTCGGATCCGCTTTTGCGCATCATCTTTCACCTTTCGCAAGGCACACGTGCGTTCGGCGAGTTTGATCAAAGCAACGCGCACGTCATCGACAATAGCAACCAGCATTTGGCGTAAATTATCGTTGGCCGACTGCGCCTGACCCAGTACCGATGTGTCGGTCAGATTACTAATATCGCCCACATCGGCCATCTTAAGTACCCCAACAACCAGCTCTGAGGTGACGCCACCGAATTCACGCCGCACCGCTTCCACGCTGAGCCTCTGTTCCCGCACAGCGCGATACAGCAAACCAGCCAGTAGGCCGGCGGCATCGATCTTTAATTCCAGCAGAATTGAAGCAATATCTAGGCTGTCAGTTACTAGATCAGTCTCTGACGCCCAATCCGCAGCCTCGACTCGCGGACGCTCTTGCAAAGCTTTGAGACGCTCAACCGCGGCGGTAATAGCCGCTAACTCAGAATCACCAAAGAGTGTACCAACACGACCTAGCCAGTCGGCAAAATACTCAGCCGAACCTGGCTCCGCAGTTGCGACATCGCGAACCCTAACCACCGAGTTTATCCATCGAACACGCCCGTCGACAAATATCGATCACCGCGATCACAGACGATAGCGACGATCGTCGCGTTACTCACCTGACGACTCAGACGCAATGCACCCGCCATCACGCCACCCGAGCTGACACCGCAGAAAATCCCTTCCTCTTTCGCCATGCGGCGCATCGTTTGTTCCGCCTCGGTCTGATCAATGTCGTAAATCACATCAACGGTATCAGGCTTGTAAATCGAGGGGAGATAAGCCTCTGGCCAACGTCGAATACCAGGAATACTGGCGCCATCAGCCGGCTGTAATCCTACAATCTGAATATCAGGATTAACTGACTTAAAGAATCGAGAGCAACCCATAATGGTTCCTGTCGTCCCCATAGACGCCACGAAGTGTGTTACCTCGCCATTGGTTTGACGCCAAATCTCAGGCCCAGTTCCCTTAAAATGCGCTGCTGGGTTGTCGGGGTTGCCAAATTGATCGAGCACCTTCCCAAGGCCTTCAGACTGCAGCCGGAGTGCAAGATCTCTTGCGCCCTCCATGCCCTCTGCTTGGCTCACCTCAATCAATTCAGCACCGTAGGCCGCCATCGCCAGTTTCCGCTCGCTACTCATATGAGCCGGCATGATCAACTTTAATCGATACCCCTTAATGGCCGCAGCCATCGCCAGAGCGATGCCGGTATTGCCACTGGTAGCCTCGATCAGCACATCGCCCGGCTGGATATCACCGCGTTCCTCGGCAGCAACGATCATGTTCATAGCGGGTCTATCTTTGACTGAGCCGGCGGGGTTATTGCCTTCCAATTTTGCGAGTAACGTATTCGTGGTATCGCCTGGCAATCGCTGTAGACGAATTAAGGGGGTTTCCCCAATACAGGACTCTATAGTCGGATAGATTGGCATCGTCTTTCCTCCAGCCGTCAAAAATTGACTTAGACTCGGTGATATAGCGCAAATGCTAGGGCATATTGCCGCTCGTCACTCATCGTAATACTGATCGTGCTCTGCTGCTCTAATTGCTCCGCCGCACCACTCAACAAGTGGGCTACGGGTTTACCGAGTTGATCTGACAGCACTTCTATATTCTGCCACTGCATCAGCCCCCGAAACCCTGTCCCGAGGGCTTTGACGATCGCTTCTTTGGCCGCAAATCTCTTGGCCAAATACGCGACGCAGCACTGCCGATTGGCAAACTCCAGATACTCTGCTGGCGTCAAAATACGCCGCGCAAAACGCTCACCGTATCGTTGGTAAGCACGATCAATGCGAGCTATTTCTACCAGATCTGTTCCCAGCCCAATAATCACTCAATCAGCCCTTATTCGCGCTCTGAACCCAAAAATCTCGGCTTTTAAAAGGGGCCTCGCCAACGTAGGGCAGAAGGAGCAATGCCAGCACTCGCCGCGCCTGTGGACTCTCCCAAGCCTTTGGCTCTTGATTCGAAAAGGCCAAGGCCCAGTCGCCCGGCACACCTTCTTGCCCCTCGGCTCCAACGCCACGCCACCCGCAGCCCGGGAGAAACTCATAGCATTGCCCAGTTTC
>CBFHJC010000028.1:0-18856 GCA_965656045.1 Aequoribacter sp. | reverse complement strand
CCATGTGGGCAAACTTAGGTCGATGCCGCCAGCACAACTCCGCCATTGCCTCTGCTGACGAATGAGCGGCTAAGACAGTCACTTCATAACGGTCAGGGTTCCTAGCAATGACGTCCAGTGTGCTCGCGCCGATCGATCCCGTCGCGCCAAAAATAGCCACCCTCTGGATTGAATCACAGGTCGTCACCAGTGAACCAACATATAACCGAGCGCAAAGACAGGCGCTGCCCCGCAAATACTATCGAGTCGATCCAATATACCGCCATGTCCCGGCAACAAAACCCCACTGTCTTTGTGACCACTTTCGCGCTTCACCATACTCACCATGAGATCACCCAATACCGATGCAAGCGCCGTACTCAAAATCAACCCTAGAATGACCTGTAAGCTGAGGTGTGAAAGTTCAACCGGTAACACCCACCAAATTAGAGCAGCAAGAAAACCACTCGCGACGAAGCCACCCCAAAAACCTTCCCAGGTCTTACTTGGACTCACATTGGGTGCCAGCTTGTGACGACCCAGTGCGCGACCAAAAAAATAAGCGCCGACATCAGCAACCACGACAGTCGCCACCATGGCAATGAGGATATAAGGACCCAGCGGTACACTCAGCAAAAAAATGGCGGCAATCCAGGCTGGCACCAATACCCAATATCCAATGATCAATCGAGCGAAGGAACTGCGCCACAGAATCGCGCTACTCGGATATCCCTTAACCCATAAAAGCCCGACGGCCCAAGCAAAGCAAGATGTCCCTAGAATAGCTCTGACCTCGTACTGCTTAACCACACCCAGCAAATCACCGTAAAAGGTCGCTACCCATAAACTGCCTGCAATCACAAATAAATAGATTGCTCGACTCAATACTGACGTGAGACCAGATAAGCGGCTCCACTCCCAAGCACCCAAGAGCACAAAGATTGCGAACATGGTACTGAGAACGAGAGGCGAAACGAAAAGTACGAGGGCGATAAAGATCACCGCCAAAGGCACTCCCGTCATTAAACGGGCCTTAAGCATGCAGCGACTCCGGTTTCGAGCGACCACCAAAGCGGCGCTCACGACGGGCGAACTCGGCGAGCGCTGCTTCAAGGGTTTCTAGAGTGAAGTCTGGCCACAGTGTTTCGGTAAAATAGAACTCGGTGTAAGCAAACTGCCACAACAAAAAGTTACTCACGCGGGCATCTCCGCCAGTCCGAATGCACAAATCAGGCTCGGGTAAACCCGCTGTTGAGAGCGCGCTTGCGAACGCCTGTTGATCGACCTGATCATACTGCAACTCGCCCGCGTGCAGGCGCTTCGCTAACGTTTTCGCGGCCTCTACCATATCCCACTGTCCGCCGTAATCCACTGCGATAACCAAAGTGGATACTGAATTATGTTGAGTGAGGTTCTCACTCCGCGTCATCAAGTCGACAATACGCGGCCCCAATCGATCGCGTCTGCCAATGAATCGCAATTTGACGCCATCACGATGCAACTGCCCTACCTCATTGCGCAAGTATCTAACCAGAAGCGCCAACAGGGCCCGCACCTCTGGACGCGGTCGCCGCCAGTTCTCGCTACTAAACGCAAACAGAGTCAGCACATCAATCTGGTGTTTACGACAGCCATCAAGTACTGCCCGAACGGCTTCGACGCCAGCCTTATGTCCAGCAATACCCGTGAGGTCGCGCTGCTTAGCCCATCGATTATTGCCGTCCATAATAATCGAGATATGCCGTGGCTTCGCGGTCACATCGAGCGTATCAGTCGGCAATATCACCTGAGAGAGAGACTTCATAGACTGTTTAGATTTCCATCAGATCGGCTTCTTTCGAAGTCAACAACTCATCGATCTGCTTAATCATACTGTCGGTCAGTTTTTGGATATCGTCTTGACCTCGACGTTCATCATCTTCGCCAATTTCTTTATCTTTAACTAGGTCTTTGAGTAAGCTCATGGCATCACGGCGAGCGCTGCGAATGGATACCCTCGCTGACTCTGCTTCAGCGCGGGCCTGCTTAATATAGCCTTTCCGTGTCTCCTCGGTCAGCATCGGCATGGGAATCCGAATCACTTCACCAGCGGTCGACGGATTTAATCCCAGATCCGATTTCATAATGGCGCGCTCCACCATTGGAATCATACTTCGATCCCAGACTTGGAGCGAAAGCGTACGAGCATCTTCGATATTAACGTTAGCAACCTGATTCAGGGGGGTTTCGGATCCGTAATACTCCACTTTAATGCCATCGAGTAGGCTCGGATGCGCTCTGCCGGTGCGAATCTTGTTAAAGTTCTGGCCGAGGGCTTCAATACCTTTTTTCATACGAGCTTCTGTGTCGCTCTTAATGTCATTAATCATCACTCAATCTCCCTAATCAATGGCTAGCCCGCCTCTATTAATGTCCCATCAGTGCCGCCTCTAACAATGTTAAGCAGGGCACCTTGCTTCTCCATTTCAAAAACTCGAACCGGCATATTATGATCTCGACACAGGCAAATCGCTGTCAAATCCATGACTTCCAGCTTTTTGTCGAGCACCTCGTCATAGGTCAGTCTATCGTATTTTATCGCCGTCGGATCCTTAAAGGGATCGGCGGAATAAACGCCATCTACTTTGGTCGCTTTCAACACCAGCTCGGCATCGACCTCAATCCCCCGCAGACACGCCGATGAGTCGGTGGTAAAGAATGGGTTGCCGGTCCCGGCCGCAAAAATCACAACATCACCGTTTGACAGCGCTCTGATTGCCTTACGGCGATCATAATGATCAACCACCCCGCTCATCGGGATAGATGACAGTACTTGAGTGGCAATATTCGATCTTTCCAAGGCGTCCCTTAAAGCCAGCGCATTCATCACTGTCGCCAACATCCCCATGTGATCGCCGGTCACTCGATCAAGGCCCGCTCGTTGCAGAGCTGCACCGCGAAATAGATTGCCGCCGCCAACTACCAGACCGACCTGAACACCAATGCCGACCAATTGCCCCACTTCGAGGGCCATTCTATCGAGAATCTTGGGATCAATACCAAAGGCTTCCTCACCTGTTAGCGCCTCACCACTGAGTTTCAATAGAATTCGCTTATACTTTTTTTCTGTCGAATTTTGACTCATCACGCCATCCTCAAATCTGGGCTTTATATTAACCCACATTGGGCCGCCGCCCTAGCCCGAGTATCAACGGGCAAAGTACCACAGCACCACTAGACCAGACACAAAAAACCCCGTCTAAACGGGGTTTCACTTTTACAACTGAAGCACAAGCTAATTAACCTCTCAGCTGAGCAGCGACCTCATCGGCAAAGTCGACTTTCTCAACTTCGATGCCTTCACCCACTTCAAATCGGATGAATCCCGTCACCGACGCACCAGCTGACCGCACCAGTTTACCGACGGTTGTCTCAGGATCTTTGACGAACGCCTGCTCAGTCAAACTGTTCTCTGCGAGGAATTTCTTGATGCGACCACCGATCATTTTTTCGATGATTTCGGCCGGCTTACCAGACTCGAGTGCTTGAGCCGTGTAAATCTCTTTCTCTTTCTCGATCAGGTCTTGAGGCATATCGTCGGGCGATACCACTTGTGGATTAACCGCCGCGACATGCATAGCGACATCACGAGCAAGATCTTGGTCTCCGCCACGCAGAGCCACTAATACGGCAATTCGGTTATTACCGTGCACATAAGCACCCACAACGCCATCTTCGGCTTTGAGCTCAGACACACGACGAACGCCGATGTTCTCTCCAATTTTCTGAACTAGACTTTCTCTCGCCTGCTCTAGCTCGCCCGCCATCAGCGCCACCACGTCGGTTTCTTGCGCTGCCAGGGCTTTCCCTGCTACTGCATTTGCAAAATTTAAAAAATTCTCGTCACGAGCCACGAAGTCGGTTTCGCTATTCACCTCAGAGACTTGACCATAGCTGCCATCATCACTGACTCGAGCCATTACGATGCCATCAGCTGCAGTACGACCCGCCTTTTTTGCGGCCTTCATGCCAGATGATTTACGCAGCTCTTCAATTGCTTTTTCAATATCACCACCGGACTCTGCTAGTGCTTTTTTACACTCTAACAAACCGAGGCCCGTACGTTCACGCAACTCTTTTACAAGTGCTGCAGACATAGTTATCTCCTTAAACCAATTCTATTCGATACGCGTTTTCGCCAAGGGCTCGATGGCCCCTGGCAACACAAATTTACTCGCCGGCACTCACTGCAGGCTCAACCGCCGTATCGGCCGCATCGTCTGCCACGCTCTCTGGCGCCACTTCGACAAACTCGTCGCTGGCAACAACCGCGTCACCTGCACGGCCTGCAATACAGGCATCTGCTATTGATTGGACGTACAGCTTGACCGAGCGAATCGCGTCGTCATTACCCGGTATCACGTAATCGACACCATCGGGATTGCTGTTAGTATCCACCACGCCTATGACAGGAATGCCAAGCTTGTTAGCCTCGGTGATTGCAATTCGCTCGTGATCAACATCGATTACAAACAAAGCATCGGGCAAGCCGCCCATATCTTTGATACCACCAATGGAGCGCTCTAGCTTTTCCATTTGACGGGTGCGCATGAGCGCTTCTTTCTTAGTCAGCTTGGCAAACGTGCCGTCACTCATCTGAGCTTCGAGCTCGCGAAGCTTCTTGATAGAGGCGCGAATGGTTTTGTAGTTCGTTAACATACCACCCAGCCAGCGGTGACTGACGTAGGGCATGCCTGCTCGAGACGCCTGTTCTTTAATAATCTTCCCAGCCGCTCTTTTAGTACCAACGAATAGAACTTTGTTCTTGTTCGAAGCGAGCTTCTTGACCATTTCCAAGGCGTCATTCAATGCCGGAACGGTGTGCTCTAAATTGATAATGTGGATTTTGTTGCGGGCGCCGAAAATATAGCGGCCCATTTTGGGGTTCCAGTAGCGGGTTTGGTGTCCAAAGTGGGCACCAGCCTGCAGTAACTCTCGCATCGTTACTTGCGTCATAATCATCTCTCTCTGTTCGGGTTAGGCCTCCATAGACCGCATTATCAAACCGCATTCACGGCACCCTGATAATACTTTCGATCTATGTGCGTCGTTAGAAAATCACTGCCCTTTTGACAGCGGCGCGTTTTATACCACATTCGCGTGTCAATGAGAAGCAAACTCATAGATTCCGCCTTTTTGCTAGAACTGCCACCACTCCCTACGCTAAACTAAGCGCCCGTTCGTAAAGCACCCCAGGGTTGCCACAAAGCACATGAGTATTTCGATCAAAAGCGCTTCCGAGATAGAAAAAATGCGAGTTGCTGGCCGACTCGCAGCAGAGGTTTTAGAAATGGTGCAACCCTTGGTGCGTCCTGGGGTCACGACAGGTGAATTGGATCGTATTTGCCATGATTACATCGTTAATCATCAAGGGGCGATTCCAGCGCCTCTCAATTACCACGGATTTCCGAGATCAATTTGCACATCGGTCAATGACGTGGTCTGCCACGGTATTCCCTCTGATACCAAGAAACTAAAAAATGGCGATATCATTAACATCGATGTGACTGTGATCAAAGACGGCTACCACGGAGATACGAGCATTATGGTTGGCGTTGGTGAAGTCGCCAATCATGCTCAGAGACTCATGCAGGTCACTCAAGAATGTCTGTATAAAGCGATTGCACTGGTTCGACCAGGCGCAACCCTCGGAGATATCGGGGCTGTTATACAAGCACATGCTGAAAGTCACTACTATTCCGTCGTCAGAGAATACTGTGGTCATGGCATCGGCGCCGTATTCCACGAGGATCCGCAAGTCCTGCATTATGGCCGTGCAGGCGAGGGCGTCGTCTTAAAGCCAGGTATGACATTCACAATCGAGCCGATGATCAATGCTGGGAAGCGGCACACTAAACTTAACGCAAAGGACGGCTGGACTGTCACAACCAAAGACGGCCGCCTCAGCGCGCAATGGGAGCACACAATGGGGGTCACCGAGTCAGGCGTCGAAATTTTTACGCTGCGCAATGACGAGCGGGGTCTCCTGTAATCCCATGCACCCCCCTTGCCCCGCGCCGATAAACGCCATCCTGGAAGGACAATTGGATGGCTTTAATCTCAAAGACCCCTTGGCAACCGCTAAATCTGCCCTACAGACCGTAGACGCGGTGCTGAATGAATGCTTTAAGTCGGGCACGGATATCCCGCTGTTGCTTCAAGCCAGAACAAGAGCCGTCGATACCGTACTCATGGCGCTGTGGGACACCTGCCATTGGAACCAGGACAGTACGCTGAGCTTGGTTGCGATGGGGGGATACGGACGTGGAGAGTTGCATCCCCACTCCGATATCGACCTGATGATTCTATGCAAAGACAACCCAGAGCGCGATCGGGAAGCACTCGAATATTTCATTGCGGGCCTCTGGGACATTGGACTTCAGCTCGGCCACAGCGTGCGAACTGTTGACAGTTGCTTAGACGAGGCACGGGCGGACATCACGGTGGTCACTAACCTGATGGAAGCTCGCATATTGCGTGGCAGTAGTATCCTCATGGAGCATGTTAAGCAGGGCATAGTGCCCAGCATGATGTGGTCACCTGAAGCCTTTTTCCACGCTAAGCTCGACGAACAAAATCGGCGTCACGAAAAATTCGCAGATACCGAATACAACCTCGAGCCCAACGTTAAAAGCTCGCCGGGAGGACTCCGAGACTTTCAGATCATTTGCTGGATTATCGAGCGCTATTTTGGTGTGACTGCGCAAGAAGCGTTAAGCGTTGAAGCACTCCTGAAGCCGGATGAAAAGAGTTTGTTGGAGGAAGGACGAAACTTCATGTGGCGAGTGCGCTATGCCTTGCACATGCTTAGTGGTCGCCCAGAGGATCGCCTACTCTTTGACTACCAGCGCCAGATTGCCGATCTTTGGGGCTTTAACGACGACGACGAACGCCTGGCCGTTGAACGTTTTATGCAACTTTACTATCGCTGGGCGCTCACCTTGGGACAACTCAACGACGTACTGATTCAATTTTTTGCTCAGCGATTGGTCACCGGTGGCAACGCCGAAGTTGAGCCAGTGAACGAGCGCTTTACGAAACAAAACGGCTACATTGACGCAGTGCGCGAAGATTTATTTCGGACTAATCCGTCCTCGATTCTCGAGGTTTTTTTGCTCTGCGCGCAAAGAGAAGACATTGTTGACATCGGCGCAAGAACGCTGCGAGCCATTTATGATTGCCAAGATCTAATCGACGATGAGTTTCGCAATGACCCAAATAATCAAGCGTTGTTTATAGAATTTCTGCAGTCGCCCTATCAAATTACCCGCATGTTAAGGCGCATGACGCGCTATGGTTTTTTGGGAAACTATATTCCAGCGTTTGGCAAAATCATTGGGCAAATGCAACACGATCTTTTCCATGTCTACACCGTAGATGCTCACACACTGGAACTGATTCAGAACATTCGTCGCTTTATGACGGGCAATTACGAAGAGAAGTTCCCGGTATCGTCTCGCGTGGCTCGACGGCTTCCCAAGAAAGAGTTGATCTACATTGCGGGTCTCTTCCACGATATTGGCAAAGGACGCGGCGGAGACCACTCGGAACTGGGCGCTGTCGATGCAGAGCAGTTCTGCCGGCAACACAGCTTGTCAGACCGCGACACGTCGATCGTCACGTGGTTAGTCAAGAACCACCTACTCATGTCGGCGGTGAGTCAACGCAAAGATATCTCAGATCCAGACGTCATTCAGCAATTCGCAGCACACGCAGGTGATCAGCAACGCCTAGACTATTTATTCACCCTGACCGTTGCAGACATCAATGCCACTAACCCCAATTTGTGGAACGCATGGCGATCCAGCTTATTACGGCAGCTCTATACCGAGGCCACAAGGGCTCTCAGACGTGGCCTTGAGAACCCAGTAGATAAACAACAGTGGATCGAGGAAACGCGACATTTAGCGATTAAAGCCCTTGAATACCGGGGGTTTTCGCCGGAAGAGCTCGAGGATCTCTGGCGTGAACGTGGCGACGATTATTTCATGCGCGAAAAAGCAGAAGATATCGCGTGGCACACCGAAGCCATTGCCGGGCATCACGATCGGCACTCCCCACTGGTATTGGCAAAACATACCAATGACTCCAGTGTCGCCAACGCGACCCAGATTTTTATTCATGCCAAGAGCCGGTCACAACTCTTTTTCTTGGTGTGCGCCGCTCTCGAACAGTTAGATTTGAGCATTCATGATGCCCGCATTTACCGAGCATCGGGCGGTATGACGCTAGATACTTTTTTTGTCTTGGACTCACACGGTGAAACCATAGAACACCAGCCGCAGCGAACCAAAGCGATCATCACTGCCTTAACACAGGCCCTCGCGCAACCAGCAACAAAAGTCGCCAAAGCGATTCGGCGGACCCCACGGCAATTCAAATCATTTTCAATCGCCACACAGGCATCGATTACCCAAGATCTCAGTAAAGGAATCTCTATCCTCGAGGTGATCTCGGCGGATCGACCCGGGTTGCTCGCCTGCTTGGGCCAGGTGTTTGTCGAATTTGGCATTGAGGTCCAAACCGCCAAGATTCAGACTCTGGGTGAACGCGTAGAGGATTTATTCTTCATCACTGATGCACAACAAAATCCAGTGACTGACCCAACTCTGTGCGCGGCGATCGAGACCGCAATTTGCGACACCTTGGATTCTCAGGTACAGGCATCTTCATGAATTCCGATATTAAGCGACTCAATCCTTATCCATTTGCTAGGTTGCGCACCTTGTTTGAAGGGGTCGAGCCTAATAGCCAACTGAGACACATCACCTTGGGCATCGGCGAACCCACCCACGCCCCTCACGCTGAAGCCGTGAAGGCACTGGCCGACAGCCTTGAGACCATAGGTCGATATCCCTCAATCATAGGAGAGCTATCGCTGCGGCAAGCGATTTCAGATTGGGCCTGCACAAGGTTCGGACTCAATGAACTCCGCCCCACTGATCAAATACTGCCTGTATCTGGTACCCGAGAAGGCCTTTTTTCAATCGCTCAAGCAGTGTGTTCCAGCCGCCAGAGCTCGCACGTTTTTGCGCCCAATCCTTTTTACCAGATTTATGAGGGCGCGGCCCTAATGGCTGGTGCTGAGCTCGTATTACTTCCATGTCTTGCCAGTACAGCGCATCAGCCCGATTATCGGGCTGTCAGCGATGCGCAATGGTCCCAGTGTACGATGCTCTATATCTGCAACCCAGGTAACCCCTCAGGGGGGCTGCTCGATGCTGAAACGCTTGCGTATCTGATCAACAAAGCCATCACCTTCGACTTCGTGATCGTTGCCGACGAATGCTACAGCGAAATATACCGCGACGAATCAGCACCCCCCGTCGGGTTACTGCAGGCCTGTGCTCAGATCGGACACCACACCTATAAGCATTGCCTGGTCTTTCACAGCCTATCAAAACGGTCAAATTTGCCCGGCTTAAGATCTGGATTTGTCGCGGGAGACGCGGGCATTTTATCTAGCTATCTACAGTATCGAACTTATCACGGCAGCGCGATGCCTCTGCATCATCAGCGCGCGAGCACGGTAGCCTGGAGCGATGAACAGCATGTCATCGCCAACCGGGTAGAGTATCGCGACAAGTTCCAATCTGTGTTGTCTGTGCTTCAATCCCACTACACGCTGCAGTATCCTGAGGGAGGATTCTATATTTGGCTCCCCACCCCGATCGATGATGAAGAATTTGCACTGCGACTCTACCGAGATTACAGTCTCACCGTGTTACCTGGGACCTATCTTGGACGCTCTGTGAACGGTATTAATCCGGGTAAAGGGTACGTCCGACTTGCGCTCGTTGCTGCTCACGATGACTGCATCGAGGCCGCGCATCGCATTGTTGCGCTAACGCAATCGATCACAACACACGATGAATAACCTCACAAAAGCAGAACGGGCTGATCTCGTTTTCAGAACCCTGCAGCAATTGTATCCAACAACGCCTATCCCTCTCGATCACAGTGACCCCTACACGCTACTGATTGCCGTACTGTTGAGCGCACAGTGCACCGACGAGCGAGTCAATCAGGTGACGCCGACTCTCTTTGCTGCGGCCAGCACGCCCCAAAGCATGGTCAAGTTGTCGGTTGAAACCATTAGATCCATCATTAGACCATGCGGACTTTCGCCTCAGAAGTCAGCGGCAATCCATCGACTCAGTGAACTACTCATCGAGAATCATCAGGCAGAAGTGCCACAAAGCTTCGCCGAGCTAGAGGCCCTGCCGGGTGTGGGGCACAAAACAGCAAGTGTCGTCATGGCGCAAGCTTTTGGGGTGCCTGCGTTTCCAGTGGACACTCACATCCACCGGCTAGCGCAGCGCTGGGGGCTCACTAGGGGACGAAACGTATCCGAAACCGAGCGAGATTTAAAACGCTTGTTCCCGAGAGAGAGCTGGAACAAGCTACATCTCCAGTTCATTTTTTATGGTCGCGAATACTGCACCGCGCGTGGCTGTGATGGTCGCGTTTGCCCACTTTGCCGAAGCTGCTACCCGAACCGTAAACATCCCAAAAAGGTCAACAAGCCCTAATCACTAAACTGGGAAGACAACCAAAGGTTTGCTACTATTCGGTCGCAGCGATTGAGGTCTATCTGTCGATCCCATGCGAAAGCTTCGCCTGACCATGCGGGGTCTTGGTGATTCGAAGAAGACCAGAGAGCGCCCGCGGCTCATTGCGAGCACCTCACCATGATAAAGGTAATTCTATGACCACTCCCTCTCTTGCCCTAGGCTTTGGTATTGGCACCCAAAATACGAACGGCGAATGGCTAGAAGTATTCTATCCTCAGCCCATTTGGCATCCTAAACCAGAGCTGGTTGAAGCACTCGCTCAGTTTTTGGGCTCTGATGCCCTCTCTGAATCGGCACTGATGCAACTCGAAAGTCTCTTCGATCAGTTTGATTACGGCGCGATAGCCGATGTTATCGGGCGCTGTGTCCAGTCAGAAAAGCCTTGTGTCCTTACCTTAGTGAGCGCTGGAATACCCCCTGCAACGGTGCCTGATAGCTATCTAAAACTGCACTTACTGTCGCACCGACTCGCCAAGCCACATGAACTCAATCTCGAGGGACTATTTGGTACATTGCCCAATGTTGCCTGGACCAGTGATGGCGCTGTCGATATTAACGAATTGGCTGAAAAGCAGCTGCAAGCCCGCATCGAAGGCCGAACGTTAGAGGTCAGTTGTGTCGATAAATTCCCCAAGATGACGAACTATGTCGTACCGACGGGCGTTCGTATCGCGCACACTGCACGGGTCCGTCTGGGTGCTTATCTGGGCGAAGGTACAACAGTTATGCACGAGGGATTCGTGAACTTCAATGCGGGTACTGAAGGTCCGGGAATGATCGAGGGGCGTATTTCCGCTGGGGTAATGGTGGGTGCGGGATCAGACCTTGGGGGCAGTGCATCGACTCTGGGCACTCTCTCCGGTGGCAATAATGTCATCATCAGCATCGGACAACAGTGTCTCATCGGTGCTAACGCAGGTACCGGCATACCGCTGGGGGATCGCTGTACCATCGAAGCAGGATTATTCGTTACCGCTGGCAGTCTTGTCAGACTATTAGACGAAGAAGGTAGCGTGGTCAAGACCGTCAAAGCGCGTGAGTTGGCGGGACACTCTGACTTGTTGTTCAGACGCAACTCTGCCACCGGCGCCTTAGAATGCCTGACTAACCGGTCCGCTATTGCTCTTAATGACCAGCTCCACGCGCACAACTGAGAATAGCCTATGAATCCTGCATTGCAACTCTGCTGTGATTTGATCGAGTGCCCATCGGTCACACCCGACGATGCGGGCTGTCAGCGCATCATTGCTGATCGCTTAGCGGCTATCGGTTTCAAAATAGTACCGATGCCTTTCGGGAATGTTCAAAATTTGTGGGCTGTCCGAGACGGCTCAGGGCCCACGCTGGTATTCGCTGGGCACACCGATGTCGTGCCTCCCGGCCCTTTAGAGCGCTGGTCATCACCGCCATTTACGCCAACCCTAAGAGACGGTTACCTCTTTGGCCGCGGCGCCGCAGACATGAAAGCGAGCTTGGCAGCAATGGTCGTTGCCTGCGAGCGTTTCACAACCAACCACCCAGATCATACCGGCAGAATCGGATTTTTAATCACCTCAGATGAAGAGGGCCCGGCGCACGACGGCACAGTCAAAGTGATTGAGCAGCTCGCGACTGAGGGAGAGCCCATCGATTGGTGCGTTATCGGTGAGCCCTCAAGTAGCCGTCAAGTTGGCGATACCATCAAGAACGGGCGCAGAGGTTCGCAAGGGGCAAGGCTGACTATTTTTGGGAAGCAGGGCCACATCGCCTACCCCCATCTTGCCGACAACCCAATTCACAAAGCGCTCGCAGCGCTGACGGCACTGGTCGAACAATCATGGGATGAGGGCAATCAATCCTTCCCGCCAACGCGACTGCAAATCTCGAATATACATGGGGGCACCGGCGCAACGAATGTCATCCCTGGCGAACTGCAAGTGGATTTTAATCTGCGCTATTCAAGCGAGATTACTGCCCAAGATATCGAAGAGCGGGTCGAGGCGCTGCTACAAGAACACAACATTGAATATGCCATCGAGTGGCATCGTAGCGGTCGCCCTTTTATCACGGAGCCTGGCTTACTTACAGAGGCCACCAGCAGTGCCATTTTTGACACCTGCCAAATTCGACCTGAACTCAGCACCAGTGGCGGCACCTCAGATGGTCGATTCATCGCACCGTACGGTATCGATGTGGTTGAGATTGGACCCGTTAATGCAACCATTCACCAAATCAACGAATGTGTTGCGGAGGACGCACCAGAAACACTGGCTCAAATTTACGAGAGAATTATGATTCGGCTGCTGACCAACTAGCAGATTTGAATCACCGCAGCAGCGCACTAAATCGCGCGGAATCCGTGGGCCACTTGAGTACGGTCATGTTCAAATCAGGATGTAGCTCAGATAATATCTCGATGCCATGACGCACCATCGACTGCTGTAGAATCGCAGCTGCAGACTCTAACGGGGCTGGGTCCTCGACCACGATACAGCAATGCCCGCGCCACTCTGGCCAAAGTTCAATCACCGCATTCACACTCAACACAGGCCTTGCGATGGCGACGACGGCAGCGTGATATGGATCAAGATCCATCTGCGCATCACATGACGGCAGACACAGGACCAGATGCTCAAAAGGGCCGAAGCGTCGCACCTGATCTAGCAAATGACCACGCTGAAGCGAATTGCTGGGCGTCCCCTCAAAGTGATCGGTGACAACCTTCAGGCGCTCGTCAGTCAACTGCGCAAGCACCTCTTGCCCCACCTGTGCCTCTGAACCGACCAAGAATATTGAGCTCATAGTCATCCTTAACCTTGCTGATAAACATCAAATCGATGTGTTTTCCCGCTGATTTGAAACGTAGGGGTGACGCCTGCCATTAGGGGGGCTTTAAGCCCTCGTTTCACTACAGTGCGCTGTCGTGATACCCGTCGAGCCCACCAAAACAGAGCTTCTTGATCCTCCGACTCGAATTGCTCACCCAGCCAATCCTGCAGAAAATGCATACCTTTTCCCGACGCCGCCTTCCTCGGCCCCTTGGAAAACATGGGGTCTAAATAAACCACATCAGCAGCAAGGGGAAGCAGACTGGCGCGTGCATCTATGCACTGCAGTGAAATCAGGGAAGCCGGCGACAGACCGGTCTTGCGCGCCCTGCTTAGAGCATCGTCCAGCAAAACTCCGACCAATGGATCTCGCTCAAATGCAAAAACCTCTACCCCTTGCGCTGCGAGAATCCATGTATCAACCCCTAAACCAGCGGTCGCATCGATCACTGAGGTCACCGAGTGACTCTGTTTATGAAGGCCACAGGCTCGCACCAACAAGTCCGTTGTGCCGGCTTTGACGCGTCGTCTTACAGCAGCCGAGTCAAAATCAATAAAGACCGTGGTAGATCGCCGTCCATTGGTCTCAATAATCGATAACTGCGAATCGACAACCAACCTGTACCGGCACGGCGATTGAATTTCTCCAGTCTCACCATTAAGCGATTGGGTAAGCTCAGCGGCGCGATCGCGGTAAGATTCAGCGGCTGCCACCACCTCGACACGAGGAGCAACAAGATCTTGGTCAGACATGGAGTAACTCAGAGCCCAGCCGATACTCATCATCTCCGGCGGTCAAGTTGAACTGGAGGTTGAACGCGGTGTGGGTCAGGTTGTGTTTATCAGTAACCGATAAACCCACTGAGTTTCCCGCTGTATCCGCAGTCAAGTAAAGGTCCACACGCTCAATAGGCTTTCCTGCCAAGATGATACCCTCGAGCGCTTTCGCATATTGATGGGCATCGTCAATAAAGCTGTCTGGATTCAACAAACCGAGGTCCGTAACAGCGCGAAAGTCACCAATGACGATCTGTCCAGGAGCGGCTTTTTCAATCAATCGAGCCAGAGTGATCGTAACTTCGCCCACGATATAACTGAAGAGGGTCGGATTAACCCCTTCCGCCTGATATAACTCGTAATGAGCGTCAATGTGGAAGCCCGCGCGCACAATCGGGACCGTATTAGCACGCGCAGCCCTCTGTGCTGCTGCATTATCGGCAATGACCAACAGTAAAAACAGAAATAGATCTCGATTTGCATCGGCGGCTGGGTTTTCATGCCAAACATAATACCCATCTCCTGTGGTGGTTCTGCGAAACGCCACATCAATACCAACCGCTTGCAATTTCGTGTAGGCAGAATTCAGCGAGTAACTCAGAGAATTCAGCTGACTCGCTTGCTCAAAGGAGGTAAATAGTGAAAAGCCGCAGATATCAAACAGAACGACTGCACGTTGATGTACGAAAGATAATCCATAGCGCTTAACTAGCTCGTCGAGAGCTGCACAGAGCGCTGGTTCATCTTCCAAAGGCGTACGCGGTTTTATAAACGTCGGAGCCACTCCCAACCGATCCGCTATCTCGAACAGCTCAGCGCGTTCATATCGGCGCCCATGACTAATCAGAGCCCTCACAAACCGTTCGTTGTCTGACAAATGTCCGGGAGCCTCCTGATCCTGCTCGGCACAAAAGCTCCCGAAAAAATAGTGTGGCACGCACAGCACCAGAATGCCACGCGGGCTTAGACTCCAACAAAGGCTGATATTCTGTCCCAACCGCCACTGTCGGCGCAGCACCGATTCAATCTCTACCAGATTGTCGCGTGCGGCTAAACTCAGAGATCCGGATGAAACACTGGACATAAAAACTCTACTTTCACTCAAGGCATAAGAGTATCCGCTTTTCGCACGACCCACAACGACACCACCAAGCGAGGCGCGTGCAGTAGCATATCGCGCCATACCCTTTTACAATGGCGGCTGGATCATCAGATAAACCATCATGTCCTCTGTCCCTCAAGAACATATCGATCTCACTCGCGTTCCTTTCATCTACCGGATCACATCCAAGTTACCCTTGGCAATTCTGCATGCCATGAGTTCAATTGTCTGGCCCATTCTCTTCTATATCGTTCGCTATCGGCGCGCCACAGTGACAAGCAACTTAGAGCAAGCCTTCCCGGAGATGACGCCTGCCGAGCGACATGACATCAGCAAAGCGTTCTATCGAGGTTTCGTTGACACCGCCTTCGAGACTATGAAAGCGCTCGATATGCCGGCACGGGAATTTAAAAAGAGAGTCACCCTTGTCAACCGCGAACTCCTGGATCGAGCGACCCAAGACCGCTCTCAATCGGTCATCATCACAACCTTGCATATGGGTAACTGGGAATGGATGCTGCACGGCGTGGCATTGCACTTTAATACGATCATTGATCCTGTTTACAAGCCTCTCCACAGCGAAGCGAGCGAGCGTTTTATACAAGCCCTGCGCAATCGGTTCGGTGGCAGTTCTATTAAAATGTCCGACGCAGCGCGCAACATCGTGCGCCATCGCAAACAGTACCGGCTCATTTCTATGGTCGCTGATCAGGCACCCAGCGGATCAGAAAGAGCTCTCTGGTTGCCGTTTCTGAACAAAGTCACGGGATTCTACACTGGGCCAGAAACTCTAGCTCGAGCGACCAATACGCCCCTACTATTTGCCTTTTGCCGGCGGGTTCGCCGTGGCTACTACGAAGTGACTTTTTCGGAGCTCGCATCACAACCCATACCTCGGAAAGCGGACGGAAACCCCATCACAGAGCGCTACCGAGATTTAGTTGAAGACGCGATACGCACTCAGCCAGAAGACTGGTTATGGAGCAACCGACGATTTAAGCGTTCACCACCCGAAGGCTGGGACGAAGCCGGTCAGCTGTCAGACTAATCCAATCAAAACCTTCGCTTTGCGTTGCGTAACAATGCTTGTCGAAAGCGCGCCCCAATGTCTCGGTCAACACCCGCTCAATGCGGTCCGCACTATTATTTTGTTCGCTGACATGCGCAATGACGACCGACTGTAACTGATCCGAATCTACTTGTTTCAAAAAATCGGCGGATTGTTGATTATTGAGGTGCCCTAGATCACTGGCTACCCGTTGCTTCAAGCTGGGCGGATACGGACCTGACATCAGTAGCTCGACATCATGATTAAACTCAAGCACCAAATGATCACAGCCCTGATAAGCCATAACAACATGGGGTGTAATCGAACCAATATCGGTAAGAATTCCAACCCGAAGTCCATCACTCTCGAGAATGTATTGGCATGGCTGCCTCGCGTCGTGGGGCACCATCACCGATCTTACGTTGAGTTCACCGATCTCGAAGGTGTCGTCCGAATCAAAACAAACGGCACGATAGACGTCGCTGCACCGCTCGGTTAAAAGAGTCCCGTGGCTCATGTAGACAGGGATTCCAAATCGACGGGACAGCGAGCCGACCCCGGAGGCGTGATCAGCGTGCTCATGCGTGACAAGAATGGCGGTGAGATCAGACCCTGACAAACCCCGAAGCGCCAATCTTCGCTCGGTTTCCTTTAAGGAAAAACCGCAGTCAATCAAGACGCAGCTCGAACCACTCCGCACAACGGTGCCGTTCCCTTTACTACCACTGCCTAATGACGCCAGTTCCAAAAAAACTCCCAAGAACCGCTGAGGTCTGATTAATTAATATTACCTTTTAGAATCGATAACAGCATAGGTTGGCCTCGCTCAGGTATCGCTTCAGGGGTGGTTGGCTCCAGAGACACTCTTTGGACCGCGCCATCGACACTCGCCACATGAACCGTAAAAGCCTGACCAATCAGGGGGTTATCGTCGTCACTAAAGAGCCAACCGAACCAGCTTCCGCCCTCTTCCTCTGGCTCACCCTGATAGGTCACGTAAAAGATACCCTCGCTTCGATTTAAGTCGTCGATCGCAAAACCAGAGTTCTCGATACCAATTTGGACAGACGCCCAAGCTCGATCAAATGGCAGCTCGACCTCAAGGTAGGTCTCGTTGACCGATACTTCTACCACCCGAAGCTTGCCTCCAGAGCTGATGGATCGATCAGCAATCATCGAGACCGATGCTTCCTCAGTACTATTCGCAATGAACTGAGCCACGCTCTTCAGAACATCGCTTTCTATCTCAAAGTCATCAGATACGGCGGGCCATTGGTCTTCCGGCACTTGATACATGTGTGTCACGTGAAGCTCACTGGTGCCTCTTTGCACCCCCCGTTCGACGCGAAAGCGAAAGCGTGCTTCACGATCATCGTCTTTGAGCGGTAAGTAGGCTGTATCAATGAGTCCAGTTCGCGGATCGACAAACGCAACCGGCCAATTAGCAGAAGCCAAAAAACTCCTGATTTGCGGCCAAAGCTGACCCGGCGCAACATTGACGAGCGCCCAGGTTTCATCCCCGAGCTTTTGTATTCTCACAGCATCTGCCGCCGCTGCTGCTAACAATGGTTCGGGGCGAGGCGCTTCGAACTTACCGGGCGATACATAGGCGTTGTCAATATCGGGAATGGCATAGACCTCGTCGACATGATCCGACACGACCCCATCGGGGAGCACCAAGAGTGGCTGTTCATCGGCTTTTTTGTAGCTATCGCTCTGACTCGGAAACAAACCCTGATCACCAAACAAATAGCCGCATCCAACCAGACTCAGACAAACACCAACGATGGCAATTTTTGACACAACTCTTATCACAACAACTCCTTGCAGGCGTCTAGCGCGGCGACTACCTCGCCTTGATATTTTTGACTCAGAGGCGTCAATGGCAAACGAATGCCGGCCTCGATCTTGCCGAGATAGGACAGCGCCCACTTCACGGGTATTGGATTCGACTCCAGAAACAAGACACGGTTCAATTCGGCCAAACTCGACACTAGGGCCTCGACCCGATTGTGGTCACCATCAAGCGCTGCTTGACACAGTCGAGCTACCGCTTTTGGCGCCACATTGGCCGTAACAGAAATATTGCCGCGTCCACCATTTAGAATCAGTGTATGTGCGGTTGGATCATCACCCGAGTATACGGCGGTACCTGGCTTTAGCTTGGCAATCAAATCGATTCCACGCTTGACATCACCTGTCGCATCTTTGATTGCGACAATGCGCGGATGCTGCAGGAGCTCCAGCGCTGACTCATTGCTCAAATCAACACTGGTACGTCCCGGCACGTTATAAAGCACTTGCGGAATCGTGACCACATCAGCGATCGCCGTAAAATGCGCAATAAGACCCGCCTGGGTGGGTTTATTGTAGTACGGCGTGACCGATAAATAGGCATCGGCTCCGGCCGCCTCAGCCGCGAGCGACAATTCTATTGCCTCTCTGGTTGAGTTAGCACCTGTGCCAGCCAATATGGGAATGCGCCCGTTTGACCAACGAGCGCAAAACGCGATCATTTCGCAGTGCTCTG
>CBFHJC010000027.1:0-18987 GCA_965656045.1 Aequoribacter sp. | reverse complement strand
GAAAACTTCGGATTGGTAAGACATCAACAGATCCCAATCGAGCGTCCACTCAGACCAACTCATTCGCTTGTTCACATTCAGTGAACCCGAGACTTCTGGTGCCAGACGGAACTGATTGCCAGCGTAATCAAATGCCTGGCCGTCATCCGTTTTACTAGCAAAGGTCGCGTCCAGCAATCCCAAGCTCGCACTGATGGACAATGTATCGCTCGGCATAAATCGGGCAGTGGCTTCAAATCCAGACATGGTGGAATCACCGACGGTGACGGTAAAGCTCTGTAGTGTCACTGCATCGGTATAGCTCTGCTGGTAATCTTGATACTTGTAGGTGAACAGGGCAGCAAATAGTGACCAACGCTCACCCATGTACTTAAAGCCCACGTCATAAGAGTCGACAGTCTCTGCTTTGGTCACCACCGTTGCCCCAAAGTTCGGATCCACGACCGGTGAACGACGACCTTGCGCATAGTTAAAGTACAGAGATAGCGCATCACTCACGCTATAGCTCAGCGCGAACCGAGGTAGCGTCGCAGTGAACTCTTTCTCCGCTTCAAACGCGCCAAAGTTGCGAGTGAGGCGCGATTCATCCAGGTAACGCAGACCCGCTGTCACATTCAATTGCTCGGTAAGCTGGTAAGAGCCTTCCGCAACCAAAGAGCTAATATCCAGCTCCGCTTCGAAAGTGAAGGGGCCTTGCACAATAGAGGAGGGGAAGTTGGGGTTCGAGATGACTGTGCCATCGGCATTGAATAAGCTCGACACTAAAGCACTGCGCAGTGCTTCGATCTCTGCCAGCGACGCATTGGTCGATATATTCTGATTCAGCGGGATATTTGGATTAGCCGCTTCAAGCTGCGCTTTTACTGCATCAAAAGTGCCGCGAACCCACGGATCAACCATGACGTAATACGGTAACTTTGACTGGTCTTGGCTGTTTGAAAGCCCCACAAAACCTGCGAATCGCTTGCCGTCATCGAATACCAGCCGAGCAGACGCTCCGTATAAAATGGCGTCGTTATCGAAGTACGCATCTTGAATCCGCAGACCCGTGCCATCAGCGTCGAAAGCTTCATTTAACTCCACATCTTTATAATAAGCATCTACGCTCGCGACCAGTGTATCGGTGAAACGGTAGTTCAAAGTAAGATCGACACTGCCTAACTCGCGCTCGATGCCCAGTTCAGAACCAAAACCAAGTTCTGCCGTGCTGAAGGGGCTAGTATCGCCAACTTTAGGAGCAATAGAGCCTGATTTAAAGGCAATGCCGGGCTGATCGTTGTACTCGTAGGCAGCCCGTGTCACCAAATCCCAGTTGTCATAGCTCAGTTTCCAACTGGCGCGGAGTGCCTGAACCGAAACACCATTTAAATCTCCACCTGCGCAGTTTTTGCTCGCGCCGGTGTGATCCGTGATTTGCCCTGACGGATTGTAAGAGTTTGCGCCACACGCATTGTTCGCAATCACGCCATCCATCTCGCGATAGATTCCCGCAATTCGGACTGCGTTATGCTCGTTGATGGGCAGGTTGATCATGGCCTGGGTCTCGATACCCGCTTCGGTATTGAGCGCAAAGCGCGCACTGGCATCAAATTCAGTATCCGGCGTATTGGTAATGATGCTGACAGCGCCGTTGGCCGCAGCGACACCAAATAATGTAGGTTGTGGACCTTTCAGAACCTCAACTCGCGCAATATCGAATAATGCTGCGCTCGATACTGTTTTCTTCGAGATATCGAATCCATCTTGGTAGACCGAGATTCTCGGAGTCGCAGAAACCGATGCGGTATCGTCGGTAATACCTCGAATATTGAAAGACGGCAAACTCACCGCTTGCTCCTGGATGACCACGTTTGGCAGTACACGAGACAAGTCATCGAGCTCTGTCGTGTTGGTCCTTTCAAGAAACTCGGCTGAAATAACGTCCATAGTGGCGGCGACATCGAGCACTGACTGATCTCGTTTTTGTGCCGTCACAATGATTTCTTCCATCGCCGACGTATCGGCAAAACTCCAAGCAGACGCTGTTGCAACGGCAATAGCGATAGCTTTCACACCAGTGGTCATTGTTTTCATAATTGCTCCTAATAATAGCGTTGTGGGTGTGGACCCATCGCCACGCTATAGGTAGGCAATGACAGAAATACGTCAGTCTCTTGAAGGTTTTACAACACTAATGTGACAGTCCTCTTGCGACCGACGAACCCCCGAGAAGGCGCCGCTAATAGCGCGGCTTCACAGCTCTATTTGAGGTCATTAGGGCTTCCACCGAGTGCATTTGTGGCGAGTGATTTAGTGATACAAAAGGCGTACAGTATGGCTCTTAATCTGCGAGTAGGGACGCCAGCGCAATGACTGAATCTGTACCAACGCCAAGTAAAGTGGTCTGTATCGGGAAAAACTACGCCGATCACATCGAGGAAATGGGTGGCCTAAGACCCGACGACATGACCGTTTTCTTAAAACCACCGTCGGCAATTACCACCGTCTTAAAGGCCTATCGAGACGAGCCTGTGCACTACGAGACGGAGATATGCTTTCGGGTTTGTGACCATAAACTCGTTGCCGTGAGCCTAGGTCTAGATCTAACCAAGCGCGAAACTCAGGGGCGACTCAAACAGCAAGGCCTGCCATGGGAGCGAGCGAAAGCCTTCGACGGATCGGCCCTATTTAGCGAATTCGTGGCACTGCCAGATGAGCTGGATGACTTGAGTCTGACGCTTCATGTAGACAATGATCTGAGACAGCAGGGGCACATCAGCATGATGTTATACCCGCCGCACGTCATTCTGTCTGAGTTGAGCGGGTTCATGAGCTTGGCCGATCACGACATCATTATGACCGGAACCCCGGCGGGAGTGGGACCTCTCGAGGCCGGCCGATGTTATAAAGCGACCCTCTATAACGGCTCGAATATCTTGATCAGTCAATCCTGGATCGCGATCTAAGCTTCGTAGCCCGGTGGCGGTATGAAGGCTTGATGGTGCTGTTCCAATAATTTTGCAACTGCCAAGGTCGTTTTATCTTCTAGGTAGGCCCCTGCAATCTGAACACCCATCGGAAGGCCTTCACGGCTCAGACCAATGGGCGCCACTGAAACCGGCAAGCCCGCATTCAATGTAAGACCGGACCACCTCATAATATCGGTGTACGGTCGCTCACTGCCATTCACAAGCAGACGGCGTGCGGACATGTCTGGAGTGTGGTCGTGGGGAAACGCAGTAGTCATGGCGCAGGGGCACAGAACCACATCAAACTCTTGAAAGAAGCGCTCCCAAGCCGCCCGATTTTGCAGTCGTTGCTCTGACGCCTTGGCCCAGTCGCGATGGGACATGGCGATACCGCGCATCTGCTCGATACCATCCGAATGGTCATCTGGATCGGCATTCGCCACGATGCCAGCCGCCATATCAAACACCGACTGTGGCATCCCCGCTCCCATCACCGCCATCAATAAGTGTAAGTAGGTGCGGTGATTGGCCTCTACATCAAAGCTTGGCCGAGCATGGTAATCCACCTTTGCGCCAAGCGACTCTAGCGACTTTGCAGCCGCAAGAATAGCAGTGCTAATGTCTTCATCTACAGGGCAAAAAGGATCGTCAGCCCAAACTGCCACCCGCAACTCACTAGGATCATCAATACGTGCGGGCGGAAGCTCGACACGCCAAGCTTTCGCCTCGATTGGAGATGCACCGATCAGCACATCAAGTGCCTGAGTAATATCGTCGGCGCAAATGCCTAAGGGCCCGACCACCGATAAATCAGACTCCGATAAAATCGATTGGCCAGGTGGAATATGACCTTGCTGGGACACAATACCGTAACTGGGTTTATGTCCAAATACCCCATTGAAATGGGACGGAATCCGAATTGAGCCGCCAATATCACTGCCTACCTCTAGGGCTGACAAACCTGCCGCAAGCGCAGCAGCAGCACCGCCAGAAGATCCTCCACACGTGCGCTCAGTATTCCAAGGATTGTTCGTTACCCCGTAAACATCGTTATAACTCTGCAGATCCGCACTCATGAAAGGTACATTGGTTTTACCCAAAATGATCGCCCCTGCGGCTCTATAGCGCGCTACGCTGACAGCATCTGCTTCAGGCACTTGACCTGCACGGTCTGGTATACCGCCGACAGTGACCAAATCTTTAGTGGCTAATGCATCTTTGATGGTAATGGGGACGCCATGGAGTGGCCCCCAATCTTCGCCGCGAGCAGCAGCAGCGTCTGCCTCGACCGCCCGCTGCAATGCGCGCTCACTATCGAGAACGACAACCGCGTTCAAAGCCGGATTGAATTGCGTAATTCGATCCAGAAAAAAGTTTACCACCTCGACAGAGCTCATCTCACGAGCCTTGATCTGACGGGCTAAACCGAATGCGCTAGTGTATAGAATAGTCATGTCTTACCCTCGGTGTGTGGTTCACCATTACTGGCATTAACCCCTAAAATATCGCTGAGCTACAAAGGGCATGGCTGTCACCTGCACCTCTATTTGACTGCCGCGGACATCCACTCGCAACCGATTCCCGGCACCCGCGTATTCAGCGTGTACGTAGGCCATCGCAATTGGAGCACCAAGACTCGGAGCAAAGCCTCCCGAACAAACCTCGCCCACGGCTTCATTGCGACTGTTCAACACGATAGCACCTTCGCGAATTGGCCTTTTCCCGACCACGGTTAAACCGACTCGGCGACTCGCAACACCAGCGGCGCTTTGCGCCATAATGATGTCACTGCCTAAATAACCGCCAGCCCGCGAACCACCCGCCCGACGCGCCTTGGCAATAGCCCACGCAAGACCTGCTTCTATAGGGGTCTTATGTTCTGAAAGCTCATGTCCATAGAGACACAAGCCGGCTTCCAGCCGCAGCGAATCACGCGCGCCCAAACCTACCGGTAGCACCCCATCGCAGGCGAGCAGAGTCTCCGCAAAGGCCAACACCGCGTGATTAGGTACCGAAATTTCGAATCCATCCTCACCCGTATAGCCAGAACACGTGATATAGAGTGACTCATCTTGAAAGCTGACCCACATACCATTCATAAAGGCTAATCGACCCACATCAGGGAAGAGCTGAGTCAGGACAGCTCGTGCGTGAGGCCCCTGCAACGCGAGCAAAGAATGCTCTGACAGTTCTGTGATATTCAGACCATTCAGTTGAGTGCGCAGATGCGCCAGATCTTTCTCTTTGCAACCCGCGTTAATCACCAGCATAAATTGGTCATCGGACCACCGCGTAACGATCAGATCATCGATCACACCACCCTGCTCATTGGTCAGCAAAGAATAGGTTTGCTGATGATGACCCAGAGCCACCAGATCGGCGGGCATTAAGGATTCCAAAGCGAGTGCGGCTGCGTCTCCCTGAATTACCACCTGACCCATGTGTGAGACATCAAACAACCCTGTCGACTCACGGGTGTGAAGATGCTCTTTTATGATTCCACTGGGGTACTGGACCGGCATGTTGTATCCCGCAAAAGGAACTAACTTAGCCTGTAAGGAGCGGTGTAAAGGTTCAAGTGGTACGCTGCGTAATGCCATGAATCTATCCTGCTTAATGAAGGCGATCAGACTACTGAGGCTCGGCGGCACGCGCAAGAGAATAAAGTCATAAAAATAGGTTAAGTCATATTCTGCCCGCATCACAAAGTCGGTAAACTCGTCGATTGACTGCACCTCCCAAGCAAGGATTACTATGCTACCCATCTCTGCCTGCGTCTCACTCATCGGCATGCCAGGTGCCGGTAAAACTACCGTAGGCCGATACCTGTCTGAGCTGCTAGGACTTGGCTTCAGAGATACAGACGACGATCTTGAGCATGACCAGGGGTTAAAGCTGGAAGAGATTATCCAAGCGGTCGGTCCCGCCGAATTTCGCGTTATCGAAGAGCGCGTTATTACCGCGATACCCTTTGCTAATGAGGTCATCGCCACCGGTGGCAGCGTGATCTACAGCCATAAGATTATGGCTCAACTGCGCCAATGTGGGCCCATCGTATACCTGGATGCACCTTTATCTTTTATCGAAGAGCGGATTAGCGCGAATCCCCCGAGAGGAATTGCCAAAGATCAGGCTTGCTCGATCGACGAGCTTTATCGAGAGCGCACACCCCTTTACCTACACTGGGCTGATCTGCGTATCGACTGCTCTGACGCATCTGAATCGCCGGCTAGGCTAGCGCATCGAATAGTGTCCGAAAGTGGGACACTTTTGTCCGCGGACACCCTCAAACGCGATCATCATTCGCTGACCTGAACCTGGCGACTTTAACAAACACTGCAAAGCCCTCTAATCCGCCGTTTCTTCAGCATTTACTGGATCTTTATCGCGCTTGGCATGTGAGTTGCTTCGAGCCTGTGGGTGAGCGGTTGGTGCATCTCATGGAGGAGCCGTATTTTGGGGCGAATACGATGGCAAGACGCCACATCAGCCGCTCGCCCACCATAAAAATAATTTATCGTGTGACACAGTATTTTTTGATTTACTCCACTGCAAGTCAGAGTGATATTACGCGAAATTAGTCAGCGCAAACGTTGGAGTGTGTGAATTATGACCAAACATGACGACAGCAATGATAGCGACTCTCTCGATGATTTCGACGACGATAGCATCGAATTAGAGGATGACTTCGACACCCCACCAAGCTACCTCTCTGAAAAACAAGTGCTGGCCGAAAAACGTCGCAAAGCCGAGCTGCGGCTAGAACAAAAGCGTCTACGCGAAGAGCTTGGCTACTACAACCTGAGCTTTGATGATCTCTGAAATAGTCAGCCCTGATAAGCCGTCAGCAACAACGCCAGATCGAGTTTAAGTGCTGATTCATACCGATAAGTTAGCCAGTGAGCGCCTCAGAACACCCACCAACTCTGCTTGTCGGGTTTGCTCGTGGTAGAGCAGTTGAATAGGCGAGCTAAATTGCGGTGCATCGGGCACCACATGAATGCCTTGCCCCCCTAAGACCTCTGTCCAACTCTGTGGCAGAAAGCAAGCACCGGCGGCCTCTTGAAGGGCCGAAACCGCCACCGTAAGCGAGTTGGTCTGTAACGATGGCATCCACTGCTTGGCAACATGTCGAACATGAAATCGAGCGAATCCTCCACCCCAATCTAAGTCAACGTATTGACGAGCCAGTGCCTCGTCCAATGAGGCGATCCCATGGCTCGCAAACAATTTGAGTGTTAGTTCGCCGATGGGTACCGATTCCCATTCTGGCGCACTACTCGATCCAAAAACGACGGCCGCATCAAGTGAGCGGTCCCTAAGCTTCTTATTGATCGTATTGCCGGCGACATTTTGAATTTGTAGGTTAAGGTCGCTTTGTTCATGCCGCAGTTGTTTAAAGCGCTGCTCGAGAGCGGACCCCCATAGCCCATCCCGAATTGCGATACTCAAGCGAGGCCCTGCTCCCTCGCGCCGCGCAACATCCTGACGCGCGGCCAGGATCGACATAAGAATAGCCTCAGCATGGGGCACTAGCTGCTCGCCCTCAGGCGTCAGCTGAATATTGTGACGGTCGCGGACAAACAATGGCGCGCCAAAATAGATCTCAAGTTGTTTTATTCTTGCACTCACCGCAGCTTGAGTAATGTACAAGTTGTCAGCTGCATGACCAAAATGTCGAGTGGCTTTCACCTCTAAAAATGTGCGTAATAGTTCTGTATCCATGACCGCGATTGTGCACCGTGACTTTTGCAGAGGAAAGCATTTTTAGCGTTAGAGCGAACCCGCTCAGTGATCATAATGCCCAGCATAAACCTCATTCAAGAGGATTCGTCATGGGTCTGGCGTTCGCATAGTGTTGGCTATGGCTGGAGGATGGGCCCGCGATATGAGAAAGCATGTGATACCATTCACTGCGCAATACATTGGCACAAAAAGAGAGATCTTCTGTATGGAAACCAGACTACGAGCCGCAAGCATGCTGACCTGTATCAGCCTGGCCTTACTCTCCGGTTGTTCGGGGCATCCTGCTCACACGGCCAACATGGCGCCAGCTGACCTAGCCGCCGTATCAAGTAAAACACTGTGCGATGCGGCTTTCGAGCTAGACGGCTACCAACCTACGCCGGCTATCGAGATGGAAGTAGCGCGACGTGGGCTGAATTGTAAGAATTTTACTTTGAACACGGGACGGCCCTAACTCGACCAATCTGAGCAGAGTGTCCCGCGTCTTCAGTTGAGATGCTTCTCTAAGAAAGCGAGGACTTTATTGTTCAACTCTATTCTATTATCGACGTCATAGAAACCGTGCCCCTCGCCATCTTTTGCCAACCACTCGTAGGGGTAATCGATAGCATCAAGCGCATCACGCAGTGCTTCAGCGTGCTCGAAGGCGGCGCGAAAATCATCGACACCGTGCACAATGAACACCGCCGCTTTGAGTTTATCCACATTCTGAGCCGGCGATTGCGCGATACGATCTTTTTGATTATCCGGCAATGTAGTATCCAGATACGCTTCACCCCAGCGCGCAGTTTCGATATCACCCGTAGTGTAGAGCATATCTAGATCATAAACGCCCACGTAACCGATCGCTGCCTTGTATAAATCAGGCTCAAGAATGGGTGCTTGAAGCGCTGAATAGCCACCAAAACTTGCGCCAAAAATAGCTAAACGGTCTTGGTCAGCGATCCCTTCATTAACGGCCCAGCGAGTGGCATCAATAATATCTTCCTGTGTTTTCCGACCCCATTCTCCGTAACCTGCATCACGGAAATCCGTGCCGTATCCGGTCGAACCTCGGAAATTAATCTGTAGTACGGCGTAACCCTCTACCGCTAACATTTGTGCCATTGGATCATAACCCCACATATCACGGGCATGCGGACCACCATGCGGCATCACAACCATGGGCAAGTTGTTAGCGGTACGACCTGGCGGCAGAGTAATGTAACCTCTCAGCACAGTGCCATCGCGCGCAGTCAACTCAATGGCATCGCTCATTGCCAGACCGCTACTATCAATATCGGGATAGGCATCGAGCAAAAAGGTGGCTTTCTTCGTTTCGGGTTCAAACAGGTAATAACGCGCTGGCAGGTTTGGTGCAGACACCACAAACACAATTTTATCTCGATCTTCGGTCGCTGATGTTTGATACACATAGCCTTGCGGGAAAGCCGCTAACAACAGTTGCTGAGTTTCCGTCCTGGGACTTTTGGAATCGATACTGATGAATTCGGGGTAGTACTCGTCGATTCGCACTCCGTAAAGATGATCTTCTTCAGTCATGTAAGGGCCCGAGACGTCGGCCACGGGGTGAACATAAATTTCCTCGTAATCACCGGACGCCGGATCGACCGAATAAATACCAACTACCGAAGACTCTGGTGACGGCGCCATCAGTAATACACGCTCCCGACCAGGCTCAAAGGCGAGGGGAGTCACATCTTTTGTGAACGTGATTGGTGCCGGCACCCAACCAATTTCACCTGGGGCGCGATACGAATAAATGAGATTGAACTCGTCGTCCATACCCATTGCAAATCGAGGATTTTTGTCAGCATCTAATAAAAAGGAGGCGCCACGAATATTTGTGCGGGTAATCTCTCGAGTACGACCGTTGTGAATATTCACCCGCATCACGCTCGGCTGCAGGTCTTTTCCAGCGACACCGCTCCATGGATGCGTTTCGACTAAAATATGATCGTCATCCAGTTTACCCAAGTAGCGACCAGACGCAGCAACAGGCTCTACCCCCATAAAACCAAAGATATTGAGGCCTTTAGAGCCATCGGCGTTCACTGCATACAATTCACCCGCAGACGCCGGCCTTTCCAGCAAACCAATTTTGCGCGACATCGTCACAAGAAGACGATCGTCACTCACCCAGGCCATGCCGCCCACTTCGAGCTGGTTTCTGAAGGTGACTAAGGTCAAGAGCTCCTTGGTATCAAAGTCAAGAATCGCTGCCGCGCGGCGCCCCTCGTGTAAGACACCCACAGCAAGATAATCGCCTTGCGGGGATATGGTAACGCTAGTGAACTGCGCATGTTGCGCAAACTTCACAGGATCATTGGCCATAACAAAGGAAGACAACAACAGGCCCACAATCAAAGTGAACCGTTTCACTACTCGTACCATCATGACTTTACTCCTTCAACAACTTGCTTAACGCTATACTGTCGCGCTTGGTATTAAAACCGACACGGCTGCGACTGTCGCATCACTGTCGGGTTGCTCACTAGTGGGGCTGGGTACCACAAGAGGGATACCCTGCTAGGCTATTCCGTTAACACTTTCCGAACATCTTCAAGCAGGAATCGCTTTATTTTTCTTTTACCTTAAACCTAAGCCCACCTTGTGTACGGATAAATACTGCGCCAAACAGACCCTGCTCAAGCTCTACCCTTTCACCTTCGCGAGCGAGCGGAATGAGACCACTCACTTGTTGGAAAATACGCCCATCGGTAGATTCATAAATCGGCCTTCGCTGAGCATTTAGAGTGATCGCTTTGACTGTGAACCCTTCAAATTCTTGTTGTGCCATATCGTAATCGCCGATAACAGCGGCTTTTAAGGATTCTTCCCTCTCTTTGATGCGGGTTGTGGCTGGCCCTTCAATGTCTTCATCTAAGGCTTTTTGAACCCGCCCAGCAACAGCATCGTAACACGCAAGCCGCTGAGTATCTGACTCTATCGCTCGGCATCCCATTAGGTCTTGCGCGACCGTCGCAGGCGCAGCCACAAGAACAAGAACTGATATTACGAAAGCTTTTGCGCGCATATAGCCCACCCTATAATCACATCATCCGACGCCAATATTGTAACGTCTGGTTCGTTAAATCCAGCTTTTATGAGCAGTTCACAGAATTGGCTCATTTGCTGCTCGGTCAGTGCTACCGAACACATTTGCTTGTGCCTTTCCCGCGCCCCCAAGGTTTCTGTATAGAGGGACTTGATAAAGTGCTGAGTTGCTGCCGGCCCCTGACCGAGCACTTTGAAGAATTGGAGTCCTTGAGTAACAAATTCGAACATGCTCGCGTTCGCGGTCTCTAGATTGGTGTTGCCTAAGTATTGATCTGCATACCCGTTGATCTTTTTCCGGGCCTTTTCAGCTTTCGGATTCTGCGCCAAAGAACGTAAGTCGGGGAGCCCCCGTGCCTGACGCGCGATCACTTGGAGCTGATCAATAAAATCTCTGACATCTTTTAGGTTGTATTCGTTCAACGCGCGCGCTGACATCGTCGACACCACTGAGTCACAGTGATGTAGAACCCCCAAAAAACGACCCTTGGGTTTAAGGACTCGCGCAATCTCCGGAATGGTCTTGGCCACGTTTGAGTATTCAAGACCAAAAATCGAGCAGGTATAGTCAAAACAATGGCTTTCCAAAGGGATCGCTTCAACCGATACGCCACCTCGAAGTTGAGCCTCCAATTGCGATTGATCCTTCAGTCTATTGTCTATGCCATCGGGGATAGCCACCTCGGCCAGATCGATACCAAGATAATGTCCTGTCAGGCCAAAATCGAGAGCCATAGAGATAAGCGCGCCATTCCCGCAAGCCAGTTCAAGCATCGATACAGGTGTATCGTTTCCCTGAAGCCTTGACTCAAACCACTGCTTAATCGGACCTTCGTAACCTTCTTTAAAATAGGCGCCAAAGGTAGTCGGGTGTCCTTGCTGCCAGAACTGCGACCATGGATTCATGAACTATATTCCTTAACACTCTTAAGTTGAGATCGACCAAAAAAAAGGCCTGCAATGCAGGCCTTTTTAACACTAATCAAGAGCGTATTACATCTCGAGAGTATAGCGCAGGTACCACACTCGACCGACCAGTGGGTACTGGTACTCGTCGACTTGAGCACCTTGAGCATCCAACAAGGGATCTTCATCCGTTACGTTGTTCGCACCGAAGGTCAGAGTACCCCATGAGTCGAAGTTGTAGCCAACCGAGGCATTCAAGACATCCCAGCTGTCGTACTCAGTGTCAGTGGTGCTTGACTCTGACTCACCGATGAAATCCCAAGCGAGGTTGGCGAACATATTGTTCATTGTCCACGCAACGTAGGCATTCATGCGCCACTCTGGGAATCCTAGAACCCCAACTGCATCGTACAGCTCGCCTGTGCCATAGCTGACTTCAGCGTCATAGTTCAAGTACTGAGTCGCGTTCCAACCCGTAGTGAACTGACCGTACTCGGTAGAGAACATACCGTTAACAGAATAATCCAGTGCCTCACGCTCCAGATCGGTCACCGCATTTTGGAATCCCGCATCAATCCGATCGACACCACCGATCGCATTACGCTGTACGTTCGGGTTGTTGCCACCGGTCTGGAAATCAACATCCAACTGGTCTTGAGCAGAGGTGTACTCAATCGAATTCTCTAGTTTCAAAGTGAAGTGGTTAATCGATGCGTACCAGCCATCGAGGAATTCCCAAGTCACACCAAGTGACATCGTTTCAGAGGTTTCTGCGTCCAGATTTGGGTTTGAACCGATGTAGGTATCAAACTGCTTAGAAGGACAAGGAGACTGTCCTGCGATCTGACAACCTAAGGTATCACGAGCACTCTCGGCAGAGAATGAAGTCGCACCATACAAGTCTGACAGATCAGGTGCTCGGAAACCTTGACCCCATGAACCTTTGATTTGAATACGATCATAGCCAGGCCAAGTCATGGCAAACCCTAGGCGTGGTGAGGTCGCTGTACCGAAGTCAGAGTAATCATCGTGGCGAATCGCCGCGTCAATTTCTAACCAATCAGTTACTGGGAAAATTGCCTCGACCGAAAATGCAGTGACATCCCGCGATCCTGCAGCAGAGTTACCGGCAGAACCACCAATCAAGCCAGCCTCTGACTGTGCATCAACGAGGGCAGCGTAATCGACTTCGTAGTATTCGGCACCAAAGTAGCTTGACGCGGTACCACCCGCCATTTCAAACATATCCCACTGCAAACCGGCAAACCATTTCTTCATGTTTTGTCGGTCGTCGTTCAAGGTCGTCGCTTTAAGATTCGCAACAAACTGCTCGAAGTCTTGAATATCATAGCTGATATTGTACTCAAGGCCTGAATAACTTAAGTAGTATTGACCAACAGATACCGAGCGATAATCTGAGTAGGTGTAGTTCACATCCCAGCTCAAGTTACTCGCCAGCTCACCAGTCAAACCAATGTTGATGTCTTTAAAAGTATCATTGACCACATTGTCACGTGGGCCAATATCGGTCCAGCGGAAGTAACCAAAGGTCGCTCCGGTGTCGTTACGAGGATCGCCAGGAATAGTTGGACCGGGCGCCGCTGGTGGGGCATAACGGCCAAATGACTCGTTGTCTGACATGATCACATCAATGTAGCCGTCGATGCTATCGGTCAGCTTATATTCAGCAGAGACCCAAGAGTTGATTCGCTCTAATCCCGCACGGTTAGCTGACACCAGTGCAAACGCATAACCGCAGTAATAACCAGACTCAGGGCCAAATACTAAGTCAGCGCGCATCGGTCCGGTGTAACCATTAACACCATCTTGGCAGTTAGCACCGGGAGTCACATACCAAGTGCTTTGATCGTTTGGATCATAAACCGTGCTGGGCGTCCATGCGGGGTTGATCGCGCTATATCCGTAGAACGACACACCGATCGTTTCGGCATAGCCGACGATATCGCCGTCTCCGTCATAATCACCGTAGGATGACTTCGTAAAATCTCGATCTGCATCAAAAATAGGGGTCTTTTTGTCGAACTCGAGACCAAACGTCACGCTACCTCGGTCATTTGACGCGCCAGCCAAGAAAGAAATACTTTCTTCCGTGCCATCATCTCGATCACGGTCGCCGTAACGGCCAGTGATGCGCAAACCGTCGTACCCTTTCTTCAGTACCACGTTAACCACACCGGCTACGGCGTCTGAACCGTAAACCGCAGAAGCACCGTCTGGAATGATTTCAAGACGCTCAACCGCAGAGAATGGGATCAAGTTCAAGTTCACGGTACCACCGCCACCTAAAGAAGGCGAACCAGCGACACGACGACCATTGATCAGCACCAAAGTACGGCTTGCGCCAGCACCGCGGAGGTTAATGGTTGCGTTTGACTGTGCACTGCTACCGGATGATTCACGGAAAGAACCCAGTGAGTTCAGTGTTGAAGAACGCAGGGCATCTGCAACAGAGATATCACCCTGGATTTCCATATCTTCAGCATTGATTGTAATAATTTCTTGCGACTGAGTGTTGGTTGATCGCTTAATACGCGAACCCGTTACCACCACCTCTTCAACAGCTTCTGCGCTATCGGTTTCATTGTCTTGTGCATACGAGTAGCCACCAGACAGCATCAAAGCGCCTGTTGTTATGCCAATAGCATAACGCACAGCATCGCGCATTGGGTTTGCTTTTACCATGTCACATCTCCCCGGTAATCATTAATAAAATAGTGGGCTATCACGATCTAACGCCGCTAAACCCGTGCCATTTGAGCGAAAACTCGAACAGCAGTATGCTATTTATACTTGTTTAGCATCTTATTTAAAAGCCCTTTTTAACCCGCATTGTCACAACTAATTCACAAAACATTGTCAAACTAAGTGTTTTTCAGGGTTAAGTGTCCGGCTTAATAGGCTGGTTAGAACCCAAAAATCTCGACTGCCTTTCTTTTAATCTGAACCAGCTGCGGAATTTCTGCAGCTAACTCATGTTGGTAGTGACGACCCGAGCCTAAATGTTTAAGGGATATAGGTTGACGTACCTGAATGGCACTGGGAGTGAGCACGGCGGTCTTAGCTCTGTCGGAATGATAACACTGAGGTTCTTGAGTGAGCTCACAGTATTCCAGTAGTGCATCAATTTGCTCTTTGGGAGATTTGACCAAAGCGGCATAGTTAAGATGAAAAATCTCATTTTGGAATAAGGTGTTCCAGTGGTTCATCAGGGTCAGATATCCTTGCCAATGAAAGATAATACCCTCCATCGAATAGCTAAACTCATAGCCTTTGTCGAAATAGCGTCGATACACCCCCATCGCATTATCGAGCGGGTCACGAACAACATTGACGATTTTAGCGCGCGGAAACAAGCGCTTAATAAAAGCCACGTGTAAGAAGTTACCCGGGTTCTTATCGATCAACCGACTGTGGTTTTGATCATAAGCTGAGATCGTCGCTTCATAGCGCTCCGCGAGCGGATTAAAGGCTTCTTCTTTGGCATTCTTTAAAAACTCGGCGTAACCCCCTTCACCCTCAAGCGCAACCGACAGTTGCCCCAGCTTAACAAGCTCGTCCGTTGCTCCTACCTGCGAATGAGCAGACAGGATTTGCTCGACCAAAGTGGTCCCGGAGCGCGGCATGCCAATAATAAAAATAGGCGCCAAAGTGCGGTCGACAGCGGTCTCGCGCGATGTGATCGATAGCAGTTCCGAAACGAGTTTGTGATACAGATCGGCGCGATAAGGCCGAATTTCCGTAACAATGCTGTTGGCTTTTGTAAAGTCAGCATATGCGGCTGAATACGCCTTTCTATGATCCAAAGCGTTACCGCGCGCAAAATGGAATAAGGAGCGGTAAGGCGAGTTCGGATCTTCACTTGCCAGAAGGTCCGAGATCGCTTGTACGTCTCGGTCTGTTAAGACATGGCTACCTAAATCACATAGCGACCAATAAGCAATGGCCGACACTTTGGCGCCACAATCCAAACCAGCTCGGTATTGGGCCTCAGCCAAGTCCGCTTGGCCTAGCGCCTTGTAGGCGTGCCCCCGGTTAATCGAAAGCATAGGCTCAATGAGCCCAGCGGCTGAAGCTTCATCGAGCCAATCTAGGGCTTCATCAACTCGACCTACCCTCTGCAGATTGAGCGCCAAGCGATACATCGCCTGCGCATCCCCTCGGGTTGCCACTTCAGCACGAAGTAGGGCAATTGCGTCGAAATAATCCCCAGAGTCAACGGCATCCTGAATGGCATCTGCTAGCATCTTATATTCCCGATCAACTCTTTGCGTAGTCGCACATCCTAAACCATGCTCATTTGAGTCTCTAGTGGCTCCCTACCGAACCACGAAAACTTCACAGATTCGTGGAACGCCACTTTACCTCAGAAGCTGAAATGATTACCGTTAACTACACACCCAATGGAGCACGGTATGAAAACTCAAGCAGCAGTAGCGTTCCGAGCAGGCGCTCCTCTCGAAATTTGCGAGGTTGACTTAGAGGGTCCAAAAGCCGGCGAGGTCTTGGTTGAAATAAAAGCCACTGGCGTGTGCCACACCGATGCGTTCACTCTATCGGGCGATGATCCAGAGGGCGCCTTTCCTGCCATTTTAGGGCACGAGGGCGCGGGCATTGTGCGAGAGGTTGGCGCTGGCGTGACCTCCTTAAAGCCCGGTGATCACGTTATTCCTCTATATACGCCTGAATGTCGCGAATGTGATTACTGCCTTCACCCCAAGACCAATCTCTGCCAGGCCATTCGCTCAACCCAAGGTCAAGGCCTGATGCCCGATGGAAGCAGCCGCTTCAGCATAGACGGTAAGCCTATACTTCACTACATGGGCTGCTCGACCTTTGCTAACTTTACCGTCCTGCCCGAAATAGCGCTCGCAAAGGTGCGCGACGATGCGCCTTTCGACAAAATCTGCTACATCGGCTGCGGCGTGACCACAGGGATTGGAGCGGTTGCATTCACCATGAAGGTCGAGCCCGGCTCAACCGTCGCGGTATTCGGCTTAGGTGGCATTGGCCTTAACGTAATCCAGGGCGCCAAAATGGTCGGCGCAACGCGAATTATCGGAATCGACTTAAACTCAGAGCGAGAAGCGCTCGGGCGCCACTTTGGCATGACCGACTTCATCAATCCAAGCGAGTGCGACAACTTAGTTGACCATATCGTACAAATGACCGGTGGTGGAGTGGACTACAGCTTTGAATGTATCGGTAACGTTAAAGTGATGCGCGATGCATTAGAGTGTTGCCACAAAGGATGGGGACAAAGCTGTATTATCGGGGTTGCTGGTGCCGGTCAAGAAATTGCAACGCGACCCTTTCAACTCGTCACTGGCAGATCCTGGCGCGGCAGTGCTTTTGGGGGAGCGCGCGGCAGAACCGACGTACCCAGAATTGTCGATTGGTATATGGAAGGCAAGATTAATATCGACGATTTAATTACGCACACCATGCCGCTTTCAGAAATCAACACGGCCTTCGAATTAATGCATGCGGGTAAAAGTATTCGCTCGGTGGTGCTTTATGATTAAGGTCATCTCTCGTAACACCTCGTTTACCGGCGAGCACATTCGATTTCAGCATGCATCTAGTACGACCGCGTGCGATATGACCTGCGCTGTATTCTTGCCGCCACAAATTACCGAAGGTGATGTTCCCGCATTGCTGTGGCTGTCAGGATTGACGTGCACCGACCAGAACTTCATGCAAAAAGCGGGGGCAATGCGCCTTGCTGCTGAGTTAGGTATAGCGCTAGTCGCCCCTGATACCTCACCCCGCGGGCCCAAGATCCCCGATGATCCTGAAGGTTCATATGATCTTGGCTTAGGTGCGGGGTTTTATGTGAATGCGACCGAGGAGCCTTGGCGCGCCCACTACCAGATGTATGACTACATTGTGTCTGAATTACCCGAGATACTGAGTCAGAACTTTCCTATCGATACCGATAATATGGCCCTATCAGGCCACTCGATGGGAGGCCATGGCGCGCTTACTATTGCACTCAAAAATCCCAGCCAATTCCAGTCAGTATCCGCTTTTGCCCCCATTTGTGCTCCCATGGACTGCCCGTGGGGTCAAAAAGCCTTTCAAGCCTACTTAGGTGAGGATGAAGAGGAGTGGAGTAAATACGACACTTGCGCTCTGATTGAAGCCGGCGCACCAGAGCTTCCTATGCTAATCGACCAAGGCCTGGCCGATGAGTTTCTTGATGAGCAACTGCTCCTTGATGAGCTTGAATCCGCCTGTGTACAGGCTGACTACCAAGCGATTATTCGTCGTCATCGAGGCTACGATCACAGCTATTTTTTTATCGGCACTTTTATCGACGACCATCTGCGCTTCCACGCCCAACATCTAGGGCGTTAAACCCCCGCTCTTAACCATCAAACACCATTCTGTGATGAAATCAAAGGCAAAAAAAAACCCGGCAAGCCGGGTTTTAAATAGCCAAGATCGCTTAGAACGTTGCACTTAAGTTGAAGTACATGTAACGACCCAATGCATCAAAGTACGCAGGGAAGGTATTACCGTTACCTGGCGCAGTACCCGCATCTGAAGTCACAGCTGGATCTTTATCAAACAAGTTGCTGATACCGATCGTTGCAGTGTAGTTCTCTGTTGGGCTGTAAACCGCTGTCAAATCGAAGTAGGTGTATGAATCGAAATCAATCCCGTTCGAGTTTAAGTCATCGGTTTCGCCTAAATAACGCATGCCCAGAGACACATTCGTGTCATAAGCTGTTATCAAGGTCGCCTTATAGTTACCACTCCACTCGGGCAGCGGGTTCTTACCACATGAGCCACCCCAGTTACCGGCACACTCAACTGCTGCCTCACCAGGAAGTTCGATGATTTCGAAGCTCGACAAATAGGTTGTAACACCTTCAAGCTCTAAGACGCCCAATGGTGTTTCCATTGAGTAATCAAAGATGATGTCGATACCTTGAGTGGTTTCTTCAGCAATGTTGGTTGTTTGAGCGCTGATGTACCCGCCTGTCAGCCACAAAGAGCCATTGTCTGGCCTACGGTTAATCAGGTTACAGTAAGCTGCTTGACCTGTTGTTAAACACTTGTCTAACGCAGTCTTAGGGCTCACTGATCCGATGCCATCAGTCACATTGATATCAAAGTAATCGATGGTCAGAGTCAAACCCTCAAGCATAGTGGGTGTCAAAACGATACCCGCTGTGAACGACTCAGCTTCTTCCGGTGCAACATTGGGGTTACCACCTACCAAGATATTGTACTGGTCAGCAGGTGATTTCAGGTCTGTTCCATACAGGTTTGCAGGAAGACCTGTGTTGGCACAGGCTGCCTG
>CBFHJC010000026.1:0-19094 GCA_965656045.1 Aequoribacter sp. | reverse complement strand
GGCATGGCGATATAGTCTGTGAATTCTCCTGGGACGGGTTTGTACATACTGTGGATACAGCCAAGGACGCGATAGCAGGTATCAACCGAGTCGACGATGATTCGAAAGGCGTAGATATCCATGATTTCAGAAAACGATTTACGCTTTTCCTTCATTTTCTGATAAATGCTGAAAAGATGTTTCTCTCGCCCAATGACGGTGGCTTCGTGCCCTTCTCGGCTAAGTGCGGCTTCGATCTGTTGGCTGATATTTTCGACCAGTTCTTTGCGATTACCGCGAGCCTTGGTTCGCGCTGCTGCAATACGTCGGTAGCGCATCGGATACAAGGCTCGAAACCCGAGATCCTCAAATTCCATTCGCATGGTGTTCATGCCGAGCCGCATCGCGATCGGGGCATATATCTCGAGCGTTTCTTTGGCGATCCGTCGGCTCTTAACCGGGCTAAGCACACCCAAGGTACGCATGTTATGTAAGCGATCAGCCAGTTTAACTAAGATCACGCGGATATCGCGCGCCATTGCCAGCGCCATTTTCTGGAAGTTTTCTGCTTGTTTCTCTGCGAGGGAATTAAACTCGATTTGGGTCAGTTTACTCACCCCATCGACGAGATCGGCTACGGTATCACCGAATTGCACGGCGAGCGCTTCTTTGCTGACCCCGGTGTCTTCGATCACATCATGCAGCAAGCCCGCCATGATGCTCTGCGGATCCATGTGCATTTCAGCCAAAATATTGGCGACGGCGAGTGGGTGAGTTACGTAAGGATCGCCGCTTCGTCGCGTCTGCCCAAAATGAGCTTGCTCGGCGTAAAAAAAGGCGCGTTTAATCGTCTGGCTCTGTTCGTGACTGAGATATTCAGTCAGCGTGTGATCTAAACGAGTCAGCGCCTCCATAGTGACGAGACTTAGTAACTGGCTCCCGTCATTACTTCTGCTAACTCATCTTCAGCTCTACGCTGATCTTCTTGAGAGAGCGTTTCAGCGGAAACGAAGCCTTCAGCTATTTCACGCAAAGCAATAACGGTAGGTTTATCAGATTCTTCAGGAACCATTGGATCACGTCCACCAGTTGCAAGCTGACGTGCGCGTTTGGTCGCGACCATGACCAACTCAAATCGGTTGTCGACGTGTTCTAGGCAATCTTCGACAGTTACTCGTGCCATGGCACCACTCCTCGGATTAAAAAGTAAAACTAGCCAAAATGGCGAGCCCGCCAGTATAACCCACTTACGCTGGGTTGCGTAGCGCTGTTGACGGCATTAAATCACACAATAAGTCTTGTAAGGCAATAGCTTGGCGATTTGTTCGAAGACGCTCAGCGCTTACGATGTCGCGGATATTGCCAAGTGCGTCCTCGAACACGTCGTTCACCACTAGGTAGTCCGCGATCGTATAATGCGACATCTCTAGTTCTGCTTCGTCTAGACGTTGTTGAATGACAGCCGCCGAATCCTGCCCCCTGCCCTCTAGGCGCTGTTTTAGTGTGCGATGTGACGGGGGTAAGATGAAGATGGCAGAAGCGTCTGGCCACACGGCTTTGATTTGTTCTGCACCTTGCCAGTCAATTTCTAGAATGATATCGGTGTTGTCGGCTCGGGCCGTGTTGATTGCTTCGACAGAGGTCCCGTACCAATGCCCAAAGACTTCTGCGCACTCGACGAACGCCTGCTGTGCTTCCATTGCGCGAAATTCAGAGTCAGAGACAAAGTGGTAATTGACGCCATTGATTTCGCCCGCACGCATTGGGCGAGTGGTGTGCGATACCGATACCTGCAACTGCTCATCGCGCTCGAGCAAAGCCTTGACGAGGCTGGTTTTGCCGGCGCCACTGGGTGCTGAAATCGTAAAAACTGTGCCGCGTTGAGTCGCCATTGAGAGTGTCTGCCGAGAGAGGTAGCGGTTAAGTATGTATCAAGCCAAAGACTTGCTCAAGTGAGCGTCCGCGGGCTAGAGCCCAAGCAGAGCTCAACCGGCGACAGGAGGTCTTTCGCAACAAACAGAACACCGGCTCTATAATGCGCTTGGGCCTCAGCGCATTACCCGCATTTTACGCAGAGGTGTTTTAATCAGCTCGGCCTCGGACTGCGTCAGTTCGCCTTGAATCCCTGTACCCAGTGCCCCATTAGGCCCGCCAGAGAGTCGACTTAGCGAGCTGATCGGCTCGGGGCAACGACCGTTATCACGGTAGTATAAGGCGGTTGCGAGCCGCGCTTCGTTGGGGTCACCTAAGCGATGGTTGAAGTCATCTTGCACCGCGCAACCAATGACCTCTACACCCCCTACGTCGCCCCCTTGGGTTGGTGTGAAGCCGTCTGGGTAATCACCAAACCCCGAGTCATTGACACCCTTGAACTGCACACTGAAATACGTCGATCCACAGTTGGGGGTTGGATAGTAGCCGTAGGGTTTGCCACAGGTTGTGGTGCCGATCTGAATGACTTCAAATCCAATCCCGCGGAGCCCGTTCATAAAAGCTTCACTGGCTGAACAGGTGCCTCCACCGGTGATCACGAAAACACGATCTAAATTGACGGTGGGCAGTGGCTGATTCTCTGCGACCGAGAATCCTTGTGCCCGATTGTGAAAGGGAATGGGTGTTAAGGTGCGGCCAGTAACCGGGTTAACATTGGGGTATTTGTCGTTAAATGTCAGTAGTTCAAAAGTTCTACCTTGGGTGCGCGTGCCAGCCACCATGTAGCCGAGTTCAGAGGCGATATCTAAATACCCGCCGCCGTTATAACGCAAGTCAATGATCAGATCGCTGATACCCGCGGTAACGAAGTCATTGATCGCATTCACGAGCGCTTGTTCGGCGGGTGCGATGTGATCGTGAAAGCTCATATAACCGACATTTCCTGAGCTGGTCGATATCACGGTTTCGTTTTGAAGCGAATCGATGGATACGGATTCTGGTGACAAAGTGACCACTCGGCTTTCGGTTGCGTTCAGCGGCAGAATTTCAAAAGTATGCTCTTCGCCGACTTGCGACGGTCTCAAACCGGCGTTGAGTACGCTCGGGTCTCCATCGACCACCGGTTCACCGTCGATGGCTAAAATTTTAGTACCGCGGGTCAGCCCAAGCTGCGCGGCAGTCGAGGTCTGCTGGCTGTAGGCGATTCGAACGTCGCGTGGCGGGCTGGCACTCAGAATCGCAAACTCGATCCCATAGCCAACTGAGACACCACCTTGGGAAAGTTCAAACCATTCTTGGGAGTCAATCACAAAGTGATAACTGTCTTTGGGTTTGCCTGAAGGCGTCACTGCCTCTGTTTTTAGCACACTAAAATACGCGTTGGGCTCGGTTGGAAAGCTTGAATCGATAAGCGAGGAGTAATCTTCACCCGGATCGCGATCGGTAATCTCGTCGTACCATAAGTACAGATCGTTACTCCAAGAGCGCAGCCAGTTTTTCTCGTCTAGCGCTTCGCCCTGGCGATCGGTGTAGAGCCTTTCGGTTGATGGGTCGGTGCCGCTTCGGGGGTTGGCACAGAGGTTTGCAAAGGTGTCGGCATCTTCGAACACACCAGCGGTCCAGCCGCTTGAGGGTGTGTTATTGGTGGGTGGAGTGGCACTGACAGGTGCCGAGTTCGAGCCCCCTCCGCCTCCTCCGCAGGCACTCAGTAGACTGAGACCGGCGATGAACAAGAAAGCTGACTTTTCCAAGACGCGTCTCCTAAATTTTTATCTGCCATGCTAATTTCGATAGTGTATGTGTAAAATCATTCTAGGTCAGCGTCTAGTCGCAGTTTTGTGATGACTATTGGTGATTACGTTTGAATTACCCTGGGTTGATTGAGCCCGCTCATTCTTGAGTAAACAGCGGTCTCACTTGGCGTAAGATCGGATTCCGCCAAGGCCTTAAATAGTTAAGCATCGGTGGCACTAAATAGATACAGCAGCGCAAAGAGCCTCGTATGAATGAGGGCTCACAGCGCCAACAGGGAGTCGCATGTCGACAGTCTTGACGGTAAGCACACAGCCCTATAGTGATCAAAAGCCGGGCACTTCGGGGTTGCGTAAAAAAGTAGCGGTTTTTCAGCAGCCCAACTACGTCGCAAACTTTGTTCAATCAGTACTGAATCTGATACCAGAACCCGAATCCTCTACTTTGGTGGTGGGTGGTGACGGTCGATTTTTTAACGATGAGGCCATTCAAGTTATTGTGCGTCTTGCCGCTGGCAATGGATTTGGTCGCGTCATTGTCGGGCGTGACGGCATTCTGTCCACGCCAGCAGCATCAGCTGTCATCCGTTCCCGCGGTGCCGAGGGTGGCCTGATTCTCTCGGCGAGCCACAATCCGGCGGGCGAGCATGGTGATTTTGGTATTAAATTTAATGCCGGTAATGGTGGGCCCGCGACAGAGGCCTTAACCGCCGAGATCGTGGCACAGGCGGCCACGATCACGTGCTTTTACACAGCGCCAAGTGAAATCAATGTTGATCTTTCCAAGCTCGGTGAAAGTGTGGTCGGTTCGACGGTGGTTGAAGTCATTGATCCAGTTGCATTGTATGCCGAGTTGATGGAGACCCTGTTCGATTTTGAGTCTATTCGAGCACTACTTCGATCGGCACAATTCGCAATGCGCTTTGATGCCATGCACGCGGTAACGGGGCCTTATGCGGCAGAGATACTGGTTTCGAGACTCGGCGCAAGCCCAGAAACTTTAATGAATTGTGTGCCCAGCCCTGACTTTGGAGGTGGTCATCCGGATCCCAATCTGGTGCATGCAAAGCAACTGGTCGATATGGTCAATGGCTCACTCGATATCCAGTTCGGTGCGGCTTCTGATGGTGATGGTGACCGCAATATGGTGTTGGGTAAGGGCTGCTATGTAAACCCCTGCGATTCGCTGGCCATTATGACCGCGAACGCTCAGTTGCTACCGGGATACGCTCATGGCTTGGCCGGTGTGGCTCGCTCCATGCCGACCTCCCGGGCGGTTGACAGAGTTGCCGCTCGACTAGGCATAGATTGTTTTGAAACGCCTACGGGATGGAAGTTCTTTGGCTCATTACTCGATGCTGGAAAAATAACGCTGTGCGGAGAAGAGAGCTTTGGAAGTGGCTCTAATCATGTCCGAGAAAAAGATGGCTTGTGGGCAGTGCTGTTCTGGTTGAACTTGATTGCGATTCGCGGACAGTCAGTGGGCACAATTTTAGAGAATCACTGGACCGAATTCGGTCGAGATTTTTTCACGCGACATGACTACGAGGGCATTGACAGTGCTCGCGCAGAGCAGCTTATGGCTGAGCTCGATGCCAAGCTCGCTAACTTGGCAGGACAGGACTACGCCGGGTTTCGTGTGATCCAAGCAGATCAATTTGCTTATAAAGACCCCGTCGATGGCTCGGTCTCTGAGGGGCAAGGCTATCGTATCTTGCTCGAGGATCAGGCTCGGATAGTGATTCGTTTGTCAGGAACAGGCACTTCGGGAGCAACGCTTAGACTGTATTACGACCAGTACTCGTCGGACCCGGCGACCTATAGCCTGTGTCCACAACATTTTTTGGCGCCTTTGTTCAAGGTGGCCGAGCAGATCTTGGGCTTGAGCGCACGCATCGATCGCCAAGCCCCAGATGTCATCACTTAGATCCTGCTGCTACTGGTTTGGTTGACGATATTGCCTGCTCGCGGGCAGAAACGGTGAGTGGCAGTAGCTCAAAGTGCACCGTGATTGCGGCTGAAATTTCGATCTGACCGGGGAGTTGGGAGTGCGCGCCTGCTTGAGCGTCTGCTGCCATGGCAACCCTCATTTCTCGCAAAGGTTGAGGAGATGAGTGATCAATAGCGTTGATGGCAATCGGGTTTCCCACCCGCATCTTGGCGGTGGTGGCGAGTATCTGGGCTCGGTTCTGCGCATTTCGCATGGCGTCGGCAAGAACATTTTGGTGCAGCTCTGCGTGATTGCTGTGAAACAGGGTGGGCGCTGAAACTTGGGTAATACCGTGAGTTAGGCCGCCTTCAATCAGCGTTTGTAGGGTTGTGAGATCGGTGACGGTGACTCGGATTGACTGAGCGGCGCGATACGCTCTGAGCCGCTGGGTATTGGCGGCTTGATCCCATTCATAAACTGGCTGGATCGAAAGGGTAGACGAGGTCAACAGGTTCGGATCGATACCCTGATCCAGCAAAAACGTGAGCGTTGCTTCAATAGTGGTTTGTACACGCTTTTGCGCAGAGCTCGGAGACGCGCTTTCGCTGTCGGCACTCAGGGTCAGATAAGCCCGATCGGGGGTGACCAGCTGAGACGCTTCGCCATTAACAGCAACAAAAGATGCTGCTGGTGGGTGTACTTCATTTGCAACCGTTCCCATCGCAATGACAAGAGCGAAGAGTGAAGCAAACAAGGAATGGATCGGTCTGCACGTCATAGTAAAACCTTTTTAGGGTGTGTTGGTCGCTTTAAGAGTCCCGTTTACCGTGCTGAGCGTAGCAGGTCTTTCTACAAGCGCACTAGTATCAAAGCTTGCACCCTGATAGAACAGTAGGCAAGCTTGTCGAATAACAACAATCAGATCATAAGAATACTGCCTATGCCCGTGGTTAATCGTCACCCCTTTGCACGGCGACTGATCGAAAATCGCGACAGTCAGTTCTGGCTCTTGCAGTTCTTGGGCTGGAGCGGGCTCTCTGTCATCAGTTATTTCAGCCTGAACCTCTGGTACGATCAGCCCGAACTCAGTTATGTGGCTCACAACTTATTACAATCTTTGGTGGGCGCCTTGGTGACTTGGCCCATGCGTTATCTGATTAAACGCTCTTGGGATCTGAGCTGGTTGCGACGTTTGATCTCGGTCACTGTCATCGTGCTGTCCTTCGCTGCTCTGTGGTCGGTTTTGCGTTTGTCGCTTTTCTTGTTGCTCACAGACGAGACCAATTTGTGGCGAGACTTCGGAGGCTGGCTGTTCCCTTCAATATTTATCTTTCTGTGCTGGACCGCGTTATATCACGGCATTAAGTACTATCAGTTGGCGCAGCATGAGCATGCGGTCCTGATGCAGATGGCAGCGGATCGCAACGAACAATCGATGCGCCTAGCTCAGGCAGAGGCAGCGGCGCGGGCGGCTCAGTTGACGATGTTACGGTATCAACTCAATCCACATTTTTTGTTCAATACCTTGAATGCCCTTCAAGGCTTAGTAGCTGCGGGTGCCAACAGTCGAGCGAGCCACATGATTGCGGAGCTGGGCCATTTCTTGCGGTATTCGCTGCAGAGTGATTCTTTGCATTCGGTGTCTGTCGAGCAAGAAATAGAGGCGCTACAAATGTATCTCAGTATCGAGCAAGCGCGTTTTGGAGAGCGCTTATCGGTTCGGGTCGACCTTGACCCCCGAGTCGCGCGAGCTCAGATCCCCAGCATGATTTTGCAGCCTGTCGTAGAGAATGCGATTAAGTATGCTATCGCCCCCTCTGAATCGGGGGGTACGCTCGAGATTAATGCAATGTTAGAAGATGGCATGTTGGTGCTGACAGTGTCAGATGATGGACCAGGCATCGCCGATACAGAAGATCTGCCCGTCTCCTCTGGCACTGGCGTCGGACTTCGCAATATCCGAGAGCGGCTCGCTAACAGCTATGGCGCACAAGCAGCGATGTATATCGCCAATCGCGGCGACGGTGGCTTGATGGTGGTGATCCGTTTACCACTGTCTGGCGCATTTGTGCAGGCAGAGGCTTCCTAATGCGTACCCTGATTGTCGATGACGAGCCTTTAGCCAGAGATTACTTGTGCTCTCTTCTCGAAGCCCAGTCCGACATTACCATTATCGGAGTTTGTCAGAACGGCCGAGAAGCGATCAAAGCCATTCGTGCCAATCGGCCAGAGTTGGTGTTTTTGGATATTCAAATGCCGGGTATGAACGGATTCGATGTCGTTAAGGCGATTCAGGCAGATGACACAATGCCGCTATTTATTTTTGCCACAGCGTTCGACACTTACGCCGTTGAAGCATTCGATACAGCGGCTGTTGATTACGTGCTGAAGCCTTTGGATGCGACTCGGTTAAATCGAGCACTCACCAGAGCGCGTGAGCGGCTGGCTAGTATTCCCAAAGGCACTCTGATTTCAGCGGTCGATAAAGCCCTAGGTCGCAATACAGAGTTAGAGCCACGCAGCCAATCACAGCAACAGAAGCTGACCATTCGCGATGGCGGTCAGATACAGCTGGTAGAGTTTGATCACATTGATTGGGTCGATGCGGCGGGCGATTACATGTGTGTTCATGTTGGGCCAAAAACGCATATCATGCGTTGTACGATGGCCGAGTTATCCGATCGATTGAGTTCAGGACCTTTTGCTCGAATACATCGTTCAACCCTGGTCAATTTAGACAAAGTCACTCACATTACCCCTTTGTCGAAGGGCGAATCGCTCTTGCATTTGGGGGAAGAGACAACGCTTAAGGTGAGCCGTAATTATCGCAAAGCGATTCTGCACTTGTTAAATTAATCCGATTAAACTTTCTATCAATCCACCTTGGCGCAGGACTTCTGTTGATTCGCGCTTGACTGTGTGACTCTTGTTCAATAATCACAGTGATAATGAGAAGGGTCGAGCCTTGCGTGTAGATATTCAGGTGAGTGGACGTTGTTTACTCGCAGCGCTATTAGCGTTGTTCTCGAGCCTTAGTCTCGCAGCGGACTCGCGCGAGATCCATCTTGACCAGCACCCTTGGTTAGAGCCTATCTGGGCGCTGAACGTCGGTGGCTCCCATTATCAATCCGTGCACGGAGTCACTTTTCAGGCTGATGACTGCGAAGTCGTTGAAGTTTGTCGCCGTTTAGAGGCCGTGACGGGCACTCAGCAAGAGCCGGTCTATTTGAGCTACCGCGAGGGGGTGCAGTCATATCGCTTCCGAGTCGCTGAAGGTGCCTACGCCCTAACCCTGTATTTCGCAGAGACAAAAAACACACCTGACCGCACCTTTCAGATCCGTTTTAACGGTGTTGTTTATGATAATCAGTTCAATATTCCGCGGTTCAGAGACGGCTTAACGGACGCCGCGTTGGCGCGAACCTGGGCGAATATTGAGCCTGTGGATGGCGTTATACAGCTCGATCTTGAAAGTGGCTCCGCTTTGCCAATCCTGAGTGGGATTGCGTTAGAGCGTCGAACCGACGAACAGCTTGGCCGTTTGCGTTGGGCCGATGAGTTTTCGGGAACGGGTCTAGACTCTCGCTATTGGACGATCGATGAATGGCCAGCTCGGAAAGTCAATGATGAGGATCAGGCCTATGTGGCAAGCGCGGCAACTGTCCGTGTTGACGAGGGTCGCTTAGTTCTCGAAGCGCATCAGGTGAATGAACCGGATGCGATTTACCATTCAGGCCGTGTTCATAGCTTAGGCAAAATCGATTTCCGATATGGTCGCCTTGATGTTAGGGCGAGGGTACCAAAGGGACAGGGCGTGTGGCCCGCTATTTGGTTGTTACCGACACACCCCTATCGCTATGCGTCGAGTTGTGATGCACGCAATCCTGATTGGCAGGGCGCCAGCGACTGTGATGCGTGGCCTAATTCGGGTGAGATTGATTTGATGGAGCACGTCGGCTTTGAGCCCGGTATCGTGCATGGCACTGTGCACACGCGTGGGTATTATTGGGTTCAAGGTAATCAGCGTAAGGGTAGCGTTGTACTCAACAATTTAGGCGACACATTTCATGTGTACAGTTTGCGCTGGCGACCCGATCGGCTCGATATGTTCGTAGATGACAATCGCTATTTCACGTATAGCCGTGAACAGAGCGACTGGCGCCAGTGGCCCTTCGACCATGCCTTTCATATTGTTATGAATTTAGCGGTCGGTGGACAGTGGGGTCGCGCGGGGGGACCGATCGATCCTAGTATTTTTCCGCAGTCGCTCGAGATTGACTATGTTCGGGTTTACGAGGTCGCACCTGTGCCCAGTGAAGCTACTAATGAAAAAGGTAAATGAGGTAGAACTATGCGAATACTAGTGTCTGTGGCAGTGATTCTGAGCTGCGTAGTGACGACACCGGCTGTGGCTGAATCAATGTCAGCCAATCTTATCGACCCAGCGGTCGAGCAGCGCGTTGATGCCATCATGCAGGAGATGACCTTAGAGCAAAAAATCGCCCAGATGATACAGCCTGAGATTAAAAGTGTGACGCCCCAAGACGTAAGGCGCTATGGCTTCGGCTCGATCCTCAATGGTGGCGGATCGTTTCCACAGCAGAATAAACAGGCCACGATCGCTGACTGGGTTGCACTTGCCGACGCATTTTATGAAGCATCTGTAGATACCAGTGAGGGGCATGCAGGAATACCCATCATGTGGGGAACCGATGCGGTGCATGGTCACAATAACGTGCTTGGCGCGACCATTTTTCCGCACAACATTGGTTTAGGAGCAGCTCGCAATCCCGCTCTAATTGAAGCCATTGGCGCAGCAACCGCTCGCGAGGTTCGGGCGACTGGGATTGACTGGATTTTTGCGCCAACGGTTGCGGTCGTTAAAGATAACCGCTGGGGGCGCACCTATGAGGGTTATAGCGACCGTCCAGAAATCGTCAGAGATTACGCCGAGGCCGTTGTGAGGGGCTTGCAATCAGAGAATATGGTCGCGACTGCGAAGCATTTTGTGGGCGATGGTGGCACCTTCAGGGGAATCGATCGCGGCGATACTCGGCTGTCACTGGAAGACTTGTTAGCGCAGCACGCCGCTGGCTATGAGACAGCCCTGAAAGCGGGTGTTATGAGTGTGATGGCGTCGTTCAATTCCTGGAATGGTAAGAAGATTCATGGCAGTAAGACGATTCTGACAGACGTATTGAAAGATCGCTTGGGGTTTGATGGATTTATTATCTCGGATTGGAATGGTATCGGTGAGGTCGAGGGCTGCACCAATAGCAATTGCTCGCAGTCGGTCAATGCTGGAATGGACATGATAATGGCGCCCGAAGACTGGCAGGCCCTGTATTACAATATGATCGAACAGGTGAAATCTGGCGAGATTCCAGAGAGCCGAGTGGATGACGCAGTGAGGCGCATCCTGCGAGTCAAAGCACTATCGGGCATCTTGGATAAGCCGAAGCCGTCAACGGCAGCTCTTGATGCTTCAGTTATCGGGCAGGCGTCACATCGAGAGATCGCACGGCAGGCGGTACGTGAATCTCTAGTTTTGCTGAAGAACAACGATAACACGCTGCCCTTGAAAGCAGGCCAGAATATTCTGGTGGTGGGCGCGGCGGCAGATGATATTGGGCAACAGTCTGGTGGTTGGACGATTACCTGGCAAGGCACAGGCAATGAGAATTCGGATTTTCCGGGTGGCCAGTCTATTCTCGATGGACTGCACATGATGGCTGAACAGGCAGGGACCAAGATCCAATTCAGCGCCACTGGCGAATTTAGCGATAGGCCAGACGTCGCCGTGGTTGTCTTCGGAGAAACCCCATACGCCGAGGGACAGGGCGATATTGACAGCTTGAACTATGGCGCCACTGATGCCGACAGCGTCGAGCTATTAAGACGTCTTAAAAGTGAAGGGATCCCGACGGTTGCCGTATTTTTAACAGGCCGCCCCATGTGGATTAATCCCGAGCTCAATCACTCAGATGCTTTTGTGGTCGCTTGGTTGCCCGGCACAGAAGGCTTTGGGGTTGCTGAGGTTTTGTTTGGCGAGCCCGGCTCTGACAACGATTTCAAAGGTCGATTGCCCTTCAACTGGCCCTCCATTGACACTGATCCACGCGATCCTGACCAGCCAGTGTCGAGTGTCCTGTTTCCCTATGGTTACGGCTTGACGCTCGGCGAGACGACCTTTATCCGCAACGACTTAAATGAGCAACCGGTATTGAAGCGCGAGCGAGCAGAGCAGATTATCTTTAATGCTCGTACCTACGATCCTTGGTCGATGGCGGTGGGTGATAACAGTAACTGGCGGGTGCCGATTGCGACCAGCTTTGTTCGCAGTGCCGAGGGCTCGGTGCTGGTTCGCACCGTTGATGTTGAAGTGCAAGAGGACGCTCGCCAGCTGGTGTTTGGAACAGCTTCGGTTGGTGTTGCGCAGGCCTATTGGTTTTCGGAGGCTCCGCTAGATTTTAGTGCTTGGCTTGAACAGGGGGCTTATTTGCTAATGGATTATCGGATCGACGCAGCGCCCGAGGGCGACGTTGTCTTGCGGATGGACTGCACGTATCCTTGCGCCGGCGAAATCCAGTTCAACCAAGTGTTGCAAGATGTGACTCTTGGGGCGTGGCAAAAGCTGGCCATTCCGCTCGCCTGTTTTGCTGAGCGGGGGGCCGATTTGGCCGCCATTACAGCACCTTTGGTGGTGGCGACGGCGGATCCTTTTGCAATGACCTATAAGCGAGTGGCCATTGCTGCAGAGGCTGAAGCCGAAACCGTACTGAACTGTCAGTAAACTATAACAATAAGGAAGCGCTATGTTATCTACTCTCGATATCACGATTGTTGCTGTTTATGCGGTGGGCCTTTTTGTGCTCGCTCAGTGGGTGTCTCGTGAAGAAAGCGGGCACCATAAGAGCGCCAAAGATTACTTTTTGGCGGGCAATACACTGCCTTGGTGGGCGATCGGGGCCTCTCTGATTGCGGCCAACATTTCAGCTGAGCAGATTATTGGCATGTCGGGATCTGGATATGCGATGGGGTTGGCGATTGCCTCTTACGAATGGATGGCAGCCATCACGCTTATTTTAGTGGGGAAATACTTACTCCCGATCTTTCTTAAGCACGGCATTTACACCATGCCGCAGTTCCTAGAGCAGCGTTACGATCATCGAGTTCGCATCGTCCTCGCGGTGTTCTGGTTGGCGGTATACGTGTTTGTGAATTTGACCGCGGTGTTGTGGTTAGGCTCGCTGGCGTTGAATACGGTGGCCGGGGTTCCGGTACAAACGGCGCTCATCTTACTCGGCGCCTTTGCTCTGGCGTATTCTCTGTACGGTGGCCTGAAAGCAGTGGCTTTCACCGATATTATCCAAGTCGTTTTATTGGTTTTGGGTGGCCTTATTATTGTGGCCCTAACGCTGGATAAGGTGAGCGGTGGTGAAGGCGTGATTGCTGGTTTTGTTGAGCTCACGCGAGTAGCGCCCGAAAAGTTCGATATGATTCTAAGCCCGGATAACGAGCATTATATGAGCTTGCCAGGACTGTCTGTGCTGGTCGGTGGCATGTGGATCATGAACATTTCTTACTGGGGTTTCAATCAGTACATTATTCAACGCGCGCTTGCCGCCAAGAGTGTGGCTGAGGCGCAGAAAGGTATCGCTTTCGCAGCGTTTTTGAAGTTGCTAATGCCGGTTATTGTGGTGCTTCCTGGCATAGCGCTGTTCGCTTTGAACAGTGATTTGAGTTCTCCTGATCAGGCCTATCCTTCCGCCATGACGTTGTTGCCATCGGGGTTAAAAGGTTTGGTCTTTGCGGCGCTACTTGCTGCTATTGTGTCGTCTTTGGCATCGATGTCGAACAGTATCTCGACGCTGTTTACTATGGATCTTTTGCCCTCATTGCGCTCAGCAGACAAGCAAGGCGATCCGGTCAAAGTGGGTCGGACTGTGGCAGTGATTGCAATGGTTCTGGCGATGCTGACGGCGGAGCCACTGCTCGGCAAATTTGATCAGGCATTCCAATATATCCAAGAGTTCACCGGATTCTTTACGCCCGGGATTGTCGTTATTTTCTTGCTCGGGATGTTTTGGAAAAAAACCACAGCGGCCGGTGCCTTGGCGGCCGCGGTGGGTTCCGTTGCGTTATCATTCCTGTTCAAAATGGTGTGGCCAGAGTTGCCATTCATTGACCGCGTGGGTTTGGTCTTTTTGATTGCAGCGGGTCTCGCCATTATCGTGTCTCTGATTGAAAATCGCGTGCAACAGGGTGCGATTGAGCTGTCCGAGATCGAGTTTGGTACGACGCAGGGCTTCAACTTGTCGGCTTTGGCGGTCACCTTGATACTCGCAGCGCTATACGCTACGTGGTGGTAAAGGATTAGCTGAAATGAGATTGTCTACGGTTGCTCTATGCGATTATTCGTCTGCAGTTGAAGCATTAACTTCGCTATCTCGATAATATCGGCGCTGGTTGCTCCGCGAGATAGATCGGCGACAGGGTTAGAAAAACCCTGCAAAATAGGGCCGATTGCTTGTGCATTGGCGAGCTCTTGCAGCAATTTGTAGGCAATATTGCCAGCATTTAAGTCTGGGAAAATGAGCACATTCGCGCGACCCGCTACAGGATCCTCCGCGGGCGCTTTGTTGGCGGCAATCGACTCTGATAGTGCGGCATCTGCCTGAATCTCTCCGCTTATTGACAGGTGTGGAGCCAAAGCTTTAGCTAGCTCTGTTGCCGCGCGGACTTTATCTACCGATGTGTGTGAACCGCTGCCAAAACTCGAAAATGAGAGCATTGCAATACGAATCTCTCGCAAGTGTTGCGCCGCGCTGCGGGCAGTCGAAATCGCTATCTGAGCTAACTCAGAGGCATCAGGGTTCACGGCGACTGCACAGTCGGCGAGTACAAGAGGCTCCGGCTTTCCGGGCAAGTACATCAGAAAGTAGCTTGATGGAGCCGAGACACCAGGCTCATAGCCAATGCAGAGACTGGCTGCTTCTAGAACCTTTTTTGTGGTCGCTTGTGCGCCGGCGATTAGGATATGGTTTGAATTGCGCGCCACCAAAGTTGCCGCGAAGAAGAGGTTTTTTTGGATCATTCTTTGCGCTACTTTGAGCTGTTTGATTCCCCGATAGTCGCATAAATATATGGCAAACTCCTTTGCGCAAGAAGCCTGGGAGGGGTCCATTAGTGTCATCGCATCCAGGCAAAGCTTGTTATCATTGGCGCAGGCGATGATTTCTTCTTGCTTACCAACCAAAACGATGTGGGCTAACTCTAGTTTACTCAGAGCGACAGCCGCTTGTTGGATTCTTAAATCAGCACCTTCGGAAAAAACCAACGTCGGCATCTGCTCAGAGAGAGTCATATCAGAAGTCTCTATCGATCGGAGATTTGAGTGTACTCGCGCAAGTCGGGCCCATTATATTCCAGCAAGGGCCGAATAAGGATATTGTTCTCCTGTTGCTGCATCACTTGTAAGCTCCAGCCAGGCACTCGGCCAATCGCAAAGATCGGCACGAACAAGTCTTCTGGAATGCCATTCAAGTGGTAGATGACGCCTGAGTAAAAATCGACATTTACGTTCACACCTAGGCGAGCGTATGGCTTCATAGCGTCAACCAGCGCCTTGAGAATCTCGTTCCAGTGGGGTTCGCCTTTCTCAATCGACAAACGTTCAACGCCGTCCCGAAGGTGTCTCGCGCGGGGATCTTCTGCTCGATAGACTCGGTGACCAAAACCCATAATGGCCTCTTTATTAGCGCGCTTGCGTTTGACGTAATCCGCCGCGTTGGCTGGATCACCGATTTCGCGGGCCATATGCATAACGTCTTCGGCAGCGCCACCGTGAGCCGGTCCAGATAAGGCCGCAATCGCGGCAGTCATCGCGGCGTGCAGATTTGCATCGGTTCCGGTCACCACGCGAGCGGTAAATGAGGAGGCATTCGAGCCATGCTCTGCGTGTAAAATAAAATCGAGATCCATCAATCGAGCCGCATCGGCGCTCGGTATCTCCCCTGATAGTTGGTAAAGAAAATGAGCGGCATGACCTAATTCTTGGTCAGGTGCAATGGTCTCGAGACCTTGGCGGATGCGGTGATGGGCGGCCACAATCATTGGGATTTGTGAGCTCAACCGGATGGTCTTGCGCAGAATGGCGGCGCTGCTGTTATCACCGGTGTCGGGATCAAAGGTGGCAAGCGCGGATACGGCGGTACGCAAGACATCCATGGGGTGACCCGATTGGGTCGCTCGAATGATGTCAATGATGGCTGGAGGCAGTAAACGTGTCGTTTTCAGTTGTTCGTCAAAGGCCTTCAACTGAGTCGCATTGGGTAAGTCACCGTGAAGCAAAAGGTAAGCGGTTTCTTCGAAGGTCGAGTGCGAGGCTAGGTCGTGTATTGAGTAACCCCAATAACGCAGTTCGCCCTTCCTACCATCGATATGGGTGGTTGGAGAACGGTCGAAATAGACCCCCTTCAAGCCTCGGAAAACGCGAATTTTTTCGTCATTGTCACTCATGCTGGACTCTCTGTTTGCGCTGGATAGTCTTTACTGCGAGGGCAGTTGGCGTTCCGCTGCCTCACTCACAAAGAAGCGAGGCAGCGTGAATCCTTAAACGTAGTCTTTGTATTTTTCGAGGAAGCGTACAGGCTTAGACAATGCGTCTCTGCGGAAGGGGTCGCCCAGTTCTCGAGTACACATGATCTCGATCACGGTCGTTTTCCCCTCGTTCATTTGGCGATCAATGGCACGCTGTAGCGCGGGGCCTACTTGATCCAACTGATCGACTTTCTCGCCTTCAGCGCCCATTGCCTTGGCAATGCCCGCCCACGATTCGCTTTCAAGTTCTGCAGCGACGAAGCGACGATTATAGAATTCGACTTGGTTCTTTTTCTCGGCACCCCAGTCGCGGTTATGGAATACCACGGCAGTGACGGGGATATCGTGTCTCACGGAAGTCATGATCTCGGACATGCTCATACCCCAAGCACCGTCTCCCGCATAAGCCACCGCTGGGCGCTCTGGAGACGCGGCTTTTGCGCCGATGATCGTGGGCAGAGCGTAGCCGCAGTTACCAAAACTCATGGGAGCGAAGAAGCTCCGCGTTCGCTCAAACCGCAAATAGCTGTGAGCCACCGAGTTAATGTTACCAATGTCGGTTGATACCATGACATTCTCTGGCATTGCCTTCTCGAGTTCACGCAGAACCTGGCGGGGGTGCAACCAGTTGCCCTCTTCTGCCTCCGCTTCCGCAATAACATCTAAGCTGTAAGGGTCGCGCTCATGGGTCCACTCGTTGAGTTCTTGCTCCCATTGTGCCTTTTCAGCCGCAATTTGCTCGGCTCGTTCGGCTTTGTTTTCGAGGCATGCGAGTGCTTGACCCTGCAGACGTTGTAACAACGCTGTTGAGGCCGCTTTGGCATCTCCACAGATACCAACAGAGATTTTTTTAACCAAGCCCAACATTTTGTGATCCGCATCGATCTGGATAATCTTCGCGTTGGTCGGCCAGTAGTCTAGGCCGTGCTGTGGCAGGGTTCCAAAGGGGCCAAGACGTGATCCGATAACCAATACAACATCGGCGCGCGAGATCAGCTTCATACCCGCTTTTGAGCCCTGATAGCCGAGCGGTCCGCACCACAAAGGGTGGCTGGCTGGGAATGAATCATTGTGCTGGTAGCTGTTTACAACAGGTGCACCCAGGAACTCGGCGATGGCTTGCACTTGCGCGATACCATCAGACATCACCACACCACCACCCGACACAATCACCGGGAACTGGGCTGTTTTTAGCAACGCAGTAGCCTCGTCGAGACTCTGATCACCGCCAGGACCCCGGTCGAGGTGCATCGGCTCTGGAATCTCTACGTCGATATCGCCATAAAAATAGTCGCGAGGAATATTAAGTTGGGTGGGACCAATCTCTGACATGGCTCGATCGAAGCAGCGAGAAGTGAACTCGGCAATTCTCTTAGGGTTGTTGACGTGTCCCTGATATTTGGTGAATTCCTGAAACATTGGGAGTTGGTGGCATTCTTGAAAGCCGCCAAATCCCATCGTCATGGTGCCCGCTTCGGGTGTGATCATGACAACTGGCGAATGCGCCCAATATGCCGCTGCGATACCGGTAACGCAGTTTGAAATGCCTGGTCCATTCTGACCAATGACCACACCATGGCGACCGCTTGCGCGCGCATAGCCGTCCGCCATATGGGCAGCGCCTTGCTCATGTACAACGGGGATCAGCTCGATTCCTGCAGGCGCAAAAATATCCATGGCGTCCATAAAAGCGGAACCCATGATTCCAAATATTTTTGTAACGCCCTGAGCAACGAGGGTTTCTACAAAAGCTTCACTAGGGGTCATACGAGGCATAGCATAGTTACCTTATCAATTAATGGAACACGGGGGATCCTAAGGGTTTGTTGACACTTATGATAGAGCCAGATCTCGGCTCTCTTCTGAGCCAGTTACGATTTTGAGTGATAGGCACGTTTTAGCGATTCTACACCCTCTGCAATGGAGCCCTCCCCAATCGCTGAAAATCCCAATCGCAAATAGTGTTTTGGTGGGTTCGGGCCCATGAAATGGACGTCGCCAGGCTCGATGATCACGCCGTATCCATGTGCCGTTTTAGCCAACGCTCGAGTATCAATGTGTTCTGGCGCGCTTATCCAAAGCGAAGACCCGCCAAGTGAGGGTTGAATACTCAGTTCGGGTAGCGCTTCATGAACCGACTTGATCAAGAGTTCTCGGCGGCGCTGATATACTTTAAAGAGCTTGCTTAGCAGGGCATCGTAGTAACCACGCGCGAAAAATAGTGCCATCGAGAGCTGGTTGTTAGCCGCCGGGTGTCTTAGGGCGAGTCGTCTCAATGCCCGCAACTCCCTGATTAACGAGGGAGCGGCAACGACATAGCCCATTCTTAAACCTGGGGCGATGGTTTTCGAAAGGCTGCCTACATAAATAACACGATCGTCACGATCCATACTCTTAAGCGCAGGTTCGGGGCGTGTCTGAAAATTAAATTCACTCTCGTAATCATCTTCTATCACGATAAAATCGTGTTGCCTTGCTTTACTCAGGAGTTCGAGGCGGCGTTCGTGGGGTAGCGTGACCGTAGTGGGTGATTGATGGCTTGGCGTCACATAGACGTAGTCGCATGCGTCCATGTCTTGTGTGGTATCTAAGCCCTGAGAATCAATGTGCAGCGGGACAACCGCTGTTCCCATTAACTGTGCGAGCTGCTGAACATCGGCGTAGCCCGGATTTTCAAGACCCAGTGTGGTTCCTGGTTTGCGCCAGAGCAGTTCGGCAATCATGTAGAGTGCGTGTTGCGCGCCTACGGTTAACAGAATGGCCTCGTCTTGAACGAAGATGCCACGTTTGGGAAGCAGACGAGTGCGAATCTGTTCGAGTAGGAGAGGATCGTCGTGATCCACCCGGTCCACGGCCCAAGACTTGATTGCTCTGACTGAGACCGCGTCGCGAGCACATTC